>NZ_BAABIZ010000003.1:0-157494 GCF_039543045.1 Bartonella jaculi | reverse complement strand
GTGAAGGGCAGCGTGGTAAAGCGGCTTAAACCAGCAAAATAGTGAAAAGTGCTAATGGTTTTGTAATTAGATATGCATTTAAATCGATAAAAAGGTACCGTACAAAGCGGTTTAAAGATTTTATGATGAAATCTATATTTGTAATACAAAATGCTCTGTACGGTCAAATTTGAGGTAAATTAACCTATTGGTAAAAATAGGAATTAAAACATGGAAATATTAAAACGACGATTCTTTAAAAAACGTAAACAGTCTATGCAAATAATGCACAAAAAATTTATTGCAACGGCTGTTGGGTATGTTCCTTGGGGAGACGGAGCAGCAGAGTATTTTTACAACCTCTACGAATATGAAGATGGCAGGAGAGAGTGTGAAAAGTTTGATGGTGGTCAGTATTACGAAATACCTAAGAATGCGGATTTTAGTACCAAAGCGCAAGTACAAGTAAAAGCATGGATTTACGGTGGTGCTATTCCGAAAAGCGTTCTCAATTACGAACCGCTCATTGATGAGATCAACAAGAAAATCAAAAAATTATCAAAAGCCATTTGATGTATTTTAAGCGAAAAATCGGTCAAGCCAAGTCTTAATTGCTAAGGAGGCTTACTTGCTCTAAAGACGAAATATCCGGTATGGGATTATTATGCCGTGCTTGCCACAGATCATGTTTTTGTTGTAATTTAAGCCAAAATTCCGCATCATTTAAACCCGCTTTTTCTAACCGTAAAGCTAAGTTAATACTCATCGCTGCATGACAGTTTAAGACGCGCGATAGAGTTAAACGTGCAACACCAAGATGATTTGCAGCCTCTGTTACTGTTAAGCCTAATTCATCAAGCAATTCTTCTTTCAAAATACCACCAGGGTGTGGGGGATTGTACATCATAATATTAGTATTTATCGCATTGAACGAAGCATGGCATCACGTAAAATGGCGTTAATCCGCGTTTGATATCCTTTCCCTTGACTTTTAAGCCACGCTAGCACGTCTGAATCCACACGCACAGTTGTGACAGTTTTCGTTGGTTTATAAAATGGATTGCGAACGGCGCTTTTCCAGAACGCATCATTGAGTGTTGGAATATCACTATGATCAATTGCACTGTCCGGCATTGCAGCTAGTTTATCAATTTCAACTCTCTGTTCATCTGTCAAAGGTGGTAAGTTACCTACATCAATTTCATAACAAACTTTCTTCTTCATAACGTTTCCTCTCTTTCAAGTTGGCTCGCCGCGCTGAAATAATACGGATTACCTCTATGCCATCTCTACCGTCATGGACAGTATGCGCTACGAGCAGCAGTAAAAAACCATCCACAAGTCCCAAAGTTTGCCAACGATATTCGCCGTTTTCAATACGGTCTTGTTTAACCATGGCGAATGGGTCGGCAAAAACACGTGCAGCTATTTCAAAACTTACACGGTGCTTTCTAAGATTACTTTTTGCTTTAGTTTCATCCCATTCAAATCTTATTTTCATATCTTATGTTAATACATTTATGTATGTATATCAAGAGTTTTAAATGAACACTGAAATATCTATGTTTTTTGTATATTAAACATAATTTTATATGTTAAAAAACAACAATATCATTTTGAAATAATTGAAAAAATATGCAAATCATGCTAAGATTTAGTATGTATTAAAATACAAATTTAAGGTAAGAAAAAACATGCTAAATAAAGTGATGTTAATCGGGCGTTTAGGTGCTGATCCCGAAAGCAAAACAATGAATTCTGGAGCAGAAATAGTCAATTTTCGGCTGGCCACTTCTGAGAACTATACAGATAAAAACACACACCAAAAAGTAGAGAAAATAGAATGGCATTCCGTAGTGGTTTTTAATCCACATTTGGCAAAAATTGCACTTCAGTATCTAGGCAAAGGTTCAAAAGTTTACATAGAAGGAAAATTACAGACACGCAAATGGCAAGATAAAAACGGTGGTGAACATTATACAACAGAGATTGTTTTACCACAATTTAAAGGCGAATTGTATTTGCTTGATGCAAAGAAAGAACAATCCACTCCTTCACATGTCACTTCTCAAAGTTATGCTATCGCTTCAGGTGCTGATGATTATGGCATATCTGCTCATGACAACATGCCATTTTGATTGAAAAAAATATAACAAAAAGAAAAATGTGGGATCCCACAGATTAGGGGATGTATGAGAGAGAAAAATGCTTACATTTCACAAGTGAAAGTACGTCAAGATCCTGTTAATCAATTGGCAATTGAAATGCGTGCTAAACGCTTCTGCTTGACCATAGAAGAGGCTAAAAATCCGCTTGCTGGTACCTATATTGGGCGGCTGTGTTTGCAAGGCGTGCTTACTCAAGACCAGTATGATGCTGCGCAAAAATATCTTGAAGTGAAAAATGACTATTCGTGTGCAAAAGGTTTACCAAGCGCTGTTTATGATGAAATACCATCATCTTCTGATGACAAAGCAAGAGAGAAATGGGTTGAATTTGCAACAGAACAGTTTTCTAATATGCAAGAGGCGATAAAAGAAACACAACATCTCTATAGACAGTATAATCTTTATGCAGCAATACAATATATTGTTGTCGAAGACCAAACATTACCACATCTTGTGAATTCATTGCGGGTCGCTCTTAATGCGCTTCATAAATATTTTGACAGAAAAACTAAATGGTAAATGTTTTATTGTTATTTTCCTATAAAATATGGAAAGTTATTGAAGGATAAGTTCTAGAGAGAGCATTTTATGTATATAACAAAATTACGTAAAGTTGGAGGGTCAGTTATGCTCTCAATCCCGCCCGCATTGCTTGATGTTCTTCACCTTACTGAAAATACGCAAGTGGGTTTGGCTGTTGAGAATGGACAATTGGTTGTAAAACCACAGACATTCCCTAGCTATACTCTTGGAGAATTGTTAGCACAATGTAATTCTTCAGATGATTTAGCAGATGAAGATATGGAATGGTTGGATGCTAAGCCTGTTGGCAGAGAGCTCTTGTAATGAAGAGGGGGGAAAGAGGATTGCGTTATGACGATATCTATTCGGTTGCCAAGTGATCTTGAAACGCGTTTGAATAATTTAGCTGCTAAGACAGGACGTACAAAGTCTTTTTATTTACGCGAGATTATTGAACGTGGAATAGAGGAAGCAGAGGATTATTATCTAGCCTCACAAGTAAGAGAGCGCGTTCGAAGAGGAGAGGCAGCTTTTTATAGCTCTGAAGAGGTGAGGAAAGAGCTTGGCTTGGACGATTAGATATGAAAAACTAAGAAAAAATTTGCATAAATGTTTTTTAGAAAAATTTACAACTGCTTAGATATCATAATAGATACTGTATCAAGTGTCCGTAAGATCTGTCGCAATTAAAATATTTATTTTTAAAAATCGCCTCTCGCATTTGAATATTAAACTGTCTGCTTTCTTCGTTGAAAGCCTCTTTCAATGTTTTCATTTTTTCAGCACTGAAGATTATATTTAGCTTCTCTTGTCCTATAAGTGTATTCCAATAGCTTAACCTATCATAGCATTGATTTAATTCTTTCTATTGCTCCTAGTTGATAAGCTCTCTCAAATGTTGGAATATCTTCAGAATTTTGTAGATTATCTTTTTCTTTATACTCATTTAGTCGCCATTTCACCTCGTCGGCAGAGCAATCCTCATCTAAAGCAATATATCCTTCTGTAACAGCTTCAAAAAGCCTTTTATAATGAATAAACATTTTTCTTGCTATTCTATAGTCATCCGAAATGTCATACAACAATGTCAGTAAATATTTTTTTATCCCTACTAGGCATTCATACTTAGGAGGCAAATGCCATAATTTCAGTATTTCTTCTATCCCTTCGTATTCTGTATTTTTAGACATTTCATCCCAGTAGATGTCAAGCGATTTATCATTTTTATAAAACCCATGTAACGCTTGTTTTTCGTACTCGGCTATGATCATATCATCAACCACATATAACCACCAATGCAACAAAAACATTGTAGATTTATGACATGTTTTTTCTGTAAGGGGATCTACGATTTTTTCAATAACTATCCCGTTTTTTTTCATGAGTCGCATTGTTTTTAGATAGCTTTTCTTAAAAGCTATGTGTTTCTTGAATACATTGATTTTTTCGCAATGCTCAGCAGAAGGTTCTGTTTCCAAAGCTTTCTTATAGAGAAACGGTATTTCTTTATATCCTTGAGTACAGATATCTTTTATGATGGGATGGTGATGTTCATAATCTTCACCTATCATTATGGGATCTTTTATTCTTAGTATATCCTTTTCCCACTGTCTAATTTCTTTATTCCATTGCTTAATCCATTTTTGCGATATTTTTTGAGCCTTCTTTAAAAGACTTCTATCCCATTTCGTAATTTGTTCTTTGTATATTTCTATTTCTCGATTTTTCTGTTCCTGAAGTAACTCGAATTGTTCTTCATAGTCATTCATTCTTAAATAGCCCCTAAAAGACAGCAAAGTTGCTATTATTAATATTCCTCCTATGACTATGATTATTCCCATTATTCCCCCCACTTTTTGCTAATCAATAATTTAGTGCTTCCCTATAATTGATTCGTTGAGAGGATACAATTGTGAGTGGTTGCTTGTTAAAGACACTAGATTTAGGTGAAAAATAAAAAAATACACAATATCGTGATTTTTTTTGTTGACAGGATGTGAAGAATAGTGTTTTATGGTGTTGCTGTACTAGTCGAATTGCGTCTAAAATTACGGTGAAGGTATAACCTCTCTTATAAGTTTATATGATTGTTCAGAGCCCTGCTTTTGCGGGGTTTTTTATTGTCTTGTTTAGAAAAAGAAACACACATGAAAACCACTGAAAAACTTGCAAAAAGAACGCCCCCAAAAGCAGGTCAGGGGCGGGTAAAAGGTGTGCCAAATAAAACAACACGTATTCTGAAAGAGGCAGTGCTTAAAGCAGCAGAGCGTGCTGGTAAAAAATATGGTGATGATGGTTTGGTCTCTTATCTCGAAAAACAGGCACTCAAATGCCCCGCTGCTTATCTGTCATTGTTAGGAAAGATTTTGCCTCTTCAAGTGACAGGGGAAGATGGCGGGGCGATTAAAATGATAGGGCGTGTGGAAATAGCGCCTTTGGTCAATGACGACACGACAGATTAATATTGTTCCAAAGCTTATACCGATATTTACAGGTAAGGCGGCGGTGCGTGCGGCTTGGGGAGGAAGAGGGTCTGGTAAGACAAGATCATTTGCCTTGATGGCGGCTTTAAAAGGCTATCAATTTGGCATGGGGGGGATTTCGGGGACTATTCTTTGTGCACGGCAGTTTCAAAATTCGCTAGCAGAAAGCTCTTTGGAGGAAATTAAACGCGCTATTGAAGCGCATGACTTTTTAAAAGACTATTACAAGGTTGGGGAGTCTTCGATTAAGTCGATTGATGGTCGTATAGCCTTTCAGTTTTCTGGTCTTGACCGGAATATTGCAAGTATCAAATCCATGGGGCGTATATTGCTTTGTTGGGTTGATGAGGCGGAGCCGGTTACAGAGACGGCTTGGCAAACGCTTATACCGACTTTGCGTGAAGAGGGAGAGGGGTGGAGAGCAGAGTTATGGGTGACATGGAACCCATTGCGAGAGAATGCCCCCGTTGAGAAGCGGTTTCGCTTTTCAGACAATGAGGCAATTAAGCGTGTTGAGATCAACTGGTCAGATAATCCGAAGTTTCCCAAGATCTTGAATGAAGCACGACTTGATGATCTGAGAAACCGCCCCGAGACCTATAAGCATATCTGGGAAGGGGATTATCTGAAAGCGGTTCAAGGCGCTTATTATCAAAAGGAAATGTTGGCAGCCGAGCAAGAGGGGCGGATAGGGCGTGTTGCAAGGGACCCCTTGATGCAAATACGTGCTTTTTGGGACATTGGGGGCACGGGAGCCAAGGCAGATGCGACGGCAATATGGATAGCACAGTTTGTTGGTAGGGAAATCAGAGTGCTTGATTACTATGAAGCACAGGGACAACCGCTATCAGAGCATGTAGGCTGGTTGCGTCAAAACGGTTATGAGAAGGCATTGATGGTGTTACCCCATGATGGTGCGACGAGAGACCGTGTGCACAATGTGAGTTTTGAGAGTGCCTTGAATGATGCGGGCTTTGAAACGCAAGTGATCCCTAATCAGGGAGCAGGGGCGGTGAAGATGCGCATAGAGGCAGTGCGTCGTATTTTACCCTCTGTTTGGTTCAATGAAGAGATGACAGTAGCAGGGCGTAAGGCACTGAATTGGTATCACGAAAAATGGGATGAGAAGCGCGGTATTGGTTTGGGGGCAGAGCATGATTGGTCCAGCCATGGGGCAGATGCCTTTGGTTTAATGTGCATTGTCTATGAAGCACCACGCGTTAAACCCAAGCAAGAGCGTTATCGCACTATGGAAAGAGAAGCGGCATCATGGATGGCATTCTAAGTCAGGACTTTCAAAAAACGACAATCCTCGATGAGTATGAACTCTATAAGCGTTTAAAGTCTTGGTACGCAGAAGATATTGAACATGTCAATGAATGGCGTGAACAGGCGCGTGAAGATTTTGATTTTTATAATGGTCGTCAATGGGCGGAAGAAGATCTTGCGGTTTTGAAAGAGCAACGCCGTCCTGTCATGACTTTTAACCGCATTGCGCCACTTGTGAATGCAATTGTTGGTGCAGAGCGTAATAATAAGCGCGAAGTGCAGTTTCAACCACGGCAACTGGGAGCAGCAATACCGAATGAATTGCTTACTGGAGCAGCAGAATGGTTTCGTGATGAGGCAGAGGCGGAATATGCCGATTCTGATGCTTTTCAAGATATGGTTATTTGCGGTATGGGTTGGACAGATACACGGCTTGATTATGAAACAAATCCCGAAGGGATACCTGCTGTTCAACGTTTAGATCCCTTAAAAATGGTTTGGGATGCCAATGCTATCAGACCAAATCTCGTTGATGCACAGCGCATGTGGTATGTTGATCGCAAATCCGTTGAGGATGCGAAAAGTCTTTTTCCTGATGTGGCTGTTGAAGATCTTAACGCCGATTGGGCTATCGATAGTACAACCGCTTCTGAGGATTATCATGTGTCGCTTGATGCGTATCATGATGACCCCAATGCAGCTTCTCTATCAGAGCCGTGTTTTGGAAAACGCTATGTTACGCTGGTTGAATGCCGTTGGTTTGAATATGAGACCACTTACAAGGCGCGTGATCTTCAAACCGGTCAAATGCGCAACTATAGCAAACAAGAGTTTGAACAGCTTCAAAGAGTGATGCCACAGCTACAAGGTGTGCGTTTTAATAAAAAAGTGGTTAGACGCGCCTTTCTGGGACGGCGCCTTTTAGCAAAGCCCGATAAGCCGTTAGCACCTGATGGGCAGTTAGGCTGGGAATGCATCACGGGCACGCTGGATAAGCTTAAAAACCAGTTTTACGGGATTGTTCGCCCCGCAAAAGATCCGCAAAAATGGTCGAATAAATATTTTAGCCAAGTGATGTATATCCTCAATAGCCAGTCTAAGGGCGGTTTGATGGCAGAGCGAGGTGCTTTTGATGATGAGCGCCAAGCGTTAGAAAGTTGGGCGCGAACGGATACCATTACGTGGTTAGAGAAGGGAGCACTTACAACTGGAAAAATTCAACCAAAGCCAAGTGCACAATTTCCCAGTGGATTTTTCCAGCTGTTTAATGAATCGCGTGAGGCGATAACGCATGTAACAGGGTTATCGGCTGAGTTTATCGGAACACGGGAGGTCAACCAAGCAAATGTGCTGGAAAATACACGCCGGCAATCAACGCTTAATTTGCTTGCAGGGCTTTTTGACAATCTCAAGCTTTATCGGTGCAGACAGGGAAAGATTATTCTTTATCTTATCCAGAATTACCTCTCAGATGGGCGTTTGGTGCGTATTTCTGGACCAGAAAATGCGCAGTATGTGCCCTTAACACGTGAAGCTGTAACGACGCTTGAATACGATATTATTGTTGATGATTCACCAACAAGCCCCAATGAAAAAGAGAGAACTTTTGCAGCAATTACGCAGATGTTGCCGTTGCTTGGTGGTTTCTTAACACCAGAAATGATTCCAGATCTTTTAAAGCTTTCGCCATTACCGGCAACATTGGTGGCAAATTTAACGGCAAAAGCACAGCAAGCGCAACAAGAACAACAGCAACAGCAGCAGATGCAACAAAGCCAAGGAGCACAATTAACGCCAGAACAACAAGCAAAGATTGCAGCTTTACAACAGGAGTGCCAAGCAAAGGGCAAACTTTATCAACTTGATGCACAGCAGAAACAAGCAGCGTTGCAGCAGAAAAATATTGAGCTTTTCTTGAAACAAGAACAAGCGCGCATGCAGCTCGAACTTCAACGGGCAAAAAACGAGATAGAGCAGCGTGACCTAGAGCGAAAAGCGTATCGAGCGCAGTTGGAACAGTATCGAGCAACAACCGAAAGAGCGCGAATCTATTAAAGGAGCAAAAGAGAATATGGAAGAAGAGTTTACACCTGAAGAGCAAGCAATCTATGATGAACATTTCACTAGTGATCATCCTGTTGAGTTGGTTGAGCCAGAGCAAGTTGAAGAGGTGTTTGAAGCAGAGGAAAGTTCTGAAAAGCCATTAGCAGAACCAGCTCAACAGCAGCCAAGTGATGATAAACTAGAGCAAGAACGACAAGCACGCCAAAAGGCAGAGCAAAATGCCATAGAAGCGCGTGAACTTGCCATTGAGTTTGCACAAAAATATGCGCAAATGCAAGAAGAGGCAGCAAGATACCGTGATGAAAATATCCCTACCCTAGAAGATGATCCAAGAGCACATGTGGCATGGCTTAGTCATAAGGTACAGGAACAACAGAAATTGCTTGATGAGTTTTCTCTGATGAGAGAAAGCCAGGAACGTGTGAGGCAAGAAGAATATGAACGCCAGCAATTAGGAGATTATTTTGAAGAAGCCAAAGCGCAAGTGCAAGATAAATATCCGGATTTAGACAATATCACCGATTATCTCTATCAAATAGCAGACAATACTCTACAGGCACAAGCAGGTCTTTATCCGCAATGGAACGACCCCATGGCACGCCAACAACAAATTGGTGTTGAACTGCGTCAAATATGTCAGCAATGCCAAAAAGCCGGCATAAACCCAATCGAGGTGCTTGTGCAAAAAGCAAAGGCTTTTGGCTATAGTGGAGCATCAATGAAAGATGAGGTAGGGGGAAGGGACGAAGTAGGAGCTCTTCAAGAGCGCTCTCAAGCAGCACGTACACTTACAGCGCGCGGCGGACAAGTTCCAACAGGCGGTATGGATGTCAGAACGCTCTTTTCCATGCCAGAAGCCGAATTTGCTATATGGGTTGAGAAAAATCCCGAAAAATTTGAACAAATTATGAGCAGAGCATGAAAATGTGCGCGTGAGCGCAACACAGAGAACCAAATGGTCATGATCGTTTGGGGGGCCGCAAGGCGCGTTTTTTTTTAAAACCAAGAAAGGCATTGTTTGAAATGGCAGTAACACAGGTAAATCTTAATGACCCATTAGCCGTTGGCGTTTGGGCTAAGATGCTAAACACAGAAACTTCAAAGGCGTTGCCTATTGCACCGCTGATGGGAAAAGGCAAAAACAGCATTATCCAAGTATTGGATATGTTAGGAAAATCCGCTGGTGACTCTGTGACGAGCGGATTACGCGTTCAACTCATGGGGGATGGCGTTAGCGAGGGACAAACGCTCGAAGGAAATGAAGAAGCACTGCAATTTATGAATGAAACGGTGCGCATCAATGAGCTTTCTCATGCTGTCCGCGTAAAATATGAAGGCACCATTGATCAACAACGTGTTTTATTTAATCTACGGACAGAAGCAAAAGATGGGTTGGTTGATTGGTATGCAGACCGTTTAAGCTTGATGTTTTTTATTCAGGCAGCAGGTTATACAGCACCATGGATTCATTTTGAGGGGCGTACCATAACGCTTAAACCGGTTCATTATGGCTTTAATGCACCATTAGAACCAAGCAAATTGCGCCTTATTCGCCCTGCCAAGAAAAAAACAGATGAAGAGCTTACAAAAGAAGATACTTTTACATTAGATCTTATAGATAAAGCTGTTGAACGCGCTAAATTGGCAAATCCACGCTTGCGTCCGGTTCGTGTTGATGGAAAATCGGCTTATGTGATGTATCTTCATCCAACACAAGTAACCCAATTGCGTACCAATACACAAAATGGTCAATGGTTGGATATTACCAAAGCAGCTTATGATGGTTCGCGGTCTAAAAATCCTATTTTTGATGGCTCTCTGGGTATGTATAACGGTGTCATTTTGCGTGAAGCTGAACATGTCCCCAATGGTGTTAATTCAAAGACAGGGGAGCCTGTTCCCTCTGTTCGTCGTGCTGTTTTGCTTGGTGCACAAAGTATCATCATGGCTTATGGGCGCGTTGGCAATGGAGCAACAGGAGGCGATGGGAAAGGCGGGACACGTTATAAACTTGTTGAAGAACTGTTTGATTATCAACGTGAATTTGGTTTGGCTGCAAAGACCATTATCGGCATGAAAAAATCACGCTATAGCAGCCCACATTCTGATCAAGGGGGACAAGACTTTGGCACGATTGTTATCCCTTCTTTTGCTGAAGCAAGCTAACAATTTTAATTTCATGAAAGGATGATAATGATGGCAGAAAATTCTACCATTACAACGGAAAATGATGAAATTTCTGAAGCTGTTGAACCTGTTGCCATGATAGATGAGGGATTGCCGCCTGTTTTGCAAGGACGCAACAATTGTACGCAGCAGGTGAGTTTTTTACGCTCACGTGTTAAATGTACAGACCAAGGGTTGATCACAAAAATTGGTGTTCTACCCCGAGGGGCTTTTATCAAAAGCATTAAAGTTTATGCCGTAACAAATTTTGAAGATGTAACAGCTATATTTGGAAAAGAGCCTCATAGTAATGATTATGGAACAAGTGGTCTTTCGCAATTTAGCGATGGCAATGTGTATGTGCCCATGGAAGTACGAGATGTTCCATTAGAAGCTGAAAATACGATTTATATGACACGAGACAAGAAAAGCACCAAAGGTGATGCTGAGGTGATTGTTGAGTTTTACACCAATCGTTAAAGGCACAAATTTAAAGGCATAAGGGGACGTTTGTTTTTTGCACGCCCCCTCATGTTTGGAAGAAAATAATATGACAATAATAGTACAGACAGGTGGTCCGATTGGCGACAAACAGACCCTTGTTCCTCACGACAAAAATTTCATTCAGATGGTGAATGATATCCAAGATGAAATAGATGATCAAACAGATGAATATGTTGATCAAGTTCAAAAGGCGATATTTTCAGCCATTCGGTTTTGTGAACGATGGCCTTTTTATTTTAATGAAAGTCGCGAAGTTGTTTTGACCACTCTCAAAGGGAAAAGCCGTTATGGAGCCGAGGAAAATCCAGTTATTCCGGCGGCTATTCGCATTGTTGATGCTTACATTTATGAGGATAATCACAGCAAATCAAAGCTTTTGCATACAGATCCACTCGTGATTGAGAACCTTGAGAATGATTGTAACCATGGCATGCCTACGCGATACAGTTATTTTGAACAAAAGCTTATTTTGTATCCAACTCCAGACCGTATCTATTCTATCAGGCTACTTCTTGATCCTATCAGAATAAAAGATATTGAGAGTGTACAAGAAGCTTCAATATGGTTTTTGGAAGCCTATGAACTGATTAAAACACGTGCAAAATATGAAATTTATACGAATATTATTAAAGAACCACAGATGGCAGCGGCAGCTTTTGCTATGTTTCAAGAGCAACTCGATGCGCTTCAAATTGAGACCTCACGGCGCAAGAATTTATTGAAAATTCAACATACGGATTTCTGATGACTTTTATTCCTATTGCTGAATTTAGACCAGATGTTGCATTTATTAATACGGGTTATTCTCGTGAGATCGTCAACGTTTTGCCTGCACAAAATTCCTATATTCCAGTTCCCAAAGTTGCACCGGTTTCAGAATCTTTTCCGGATGTTATTTTAGGGGTCTATGCAGTACGCTCATTGAGTGGTGTGCGTATCATTGTAGGAACATCAACAAAGCTTTATGAATATGATAACAGCACACGCGGCTGGAAAGATGTGAGCAAGTTTGGCGAACCCTATCATGCTAATGAAACAGCCCCTTGGTCTTTTGCTGTCTTTGGTGATTACATCATTGCTGTTAATAACAATGATACGCCGCAAATACTGGCATTAAAAACAGCAGATAGATTTGATGATTTAGGAGGCAATCCCCCGCGTGCTGGACTTGTTCGTATTTGGGGAGATTTTGTCTGTTTGATGAAATTAACAGATAAACCAAATCGTGTTCACTGGTCCGGTCTTAATGATGCAACACATTGGAAGGTTGGTGAGAAAAGTTGCGATTATCAAGATTTTCCCGATGGTGAGTTTGTTCAAGGGTCTACACAAGCAACCAATCCGCTGATTTTTATGCGTTCTGCCATTTATCATGCAACCTTTGTTCCAGGGTCTAAAATAATATTTAGTTTTGTAAAAATAAAAGACAAAATAGGAGCAAAAAGCAGCAGCGCAATTGCAAGTCGTGGTGACTATACTTTTTTTGTCTCTGATGATGGTTTTTATCAAATCAACAATGCAGGTGAGATGTTACCTATTGGGTTTGGCAAAGTCGATAAAACTATCTTTACGCTTTACAATAACTTTGCCATTGATGAGATGAAAGCTTGTATTGATCCAGTCTATTCGCGTGTTTATTTTTCTATAAATGACGATATGATGGGCTTGAATATCTATGTTTATGATTGGCTCTTGCAAATATGGAGCGTCATTAAAGGCGAGACACTTCTCTTATTTCCCCTCTTTGCGGCAGGTTATACATTAGAAGGCTTAGACGAAGTACAAGCATGCTTGAAAGATTTACACGCTTCTCTTGATAGTAAAATGTGGCAAAATGGGGCGCCAATGTTGGGAGCGTTTACTCCAGACAATAGGTTTGGTTTTTTTGCTGGTCCTCCTATGGAAGCTGTCATTGCTTCACAAACTGTAGGCGATACAGGCAGGCAGATCAACTTGATGAGTGAGGCTTTTGTTCAAGCAGATACGACAAATGGTTTTTTAAGCGTTGGAGCTGCTTTTATCATTGATGATAGAAATCAATTAAATTGGGCAAAAGAACGTTACGCTGGCTATAGCAGCGGGATGTACAATATTCGCTCACGCGCTCGTTATCATGCTTTGCGACTGAGAATACCAGAAAGCACACCATGGACTCATATAACAGGCTTTGATGTGACACTAAAACCTGCAGGTATAAGATGAATTTTAGAATTTATAACACGCAACAATGGAGTGCTGAACAAATGGCGCCCTATTTGGATAAGGTTATAAAATCAATATCTTATTTTCAGAAAAAATTCCCTGATGATTATACGATCGAAATGATTTTAAAGGATATTTTGAAAGGAGAAAAACTGCTCTGGATTATTGTGGATGAGCAGGAAAACTTCCTGGCACATGTCACAACAGAATTACAAAAACTTGTCACAGGCGCTTTGCGGGCCGTGATTGTGACATTGGGGGGAAAAGGAGGAGCGCCCCTAACGAAGCTTATTCCCCAAATTGAAGCCTATTACAAAGAAAAAGGGGCAAAAGAACTTATCATTATCGGTCGGCGTGGCTGGGAAAAATCCCTTAAATCGCATGGCTATTTCGTGAATCTTTTAGAATATAGAAAGCAGCTTTAACATGGGAAAAAGTTCAAAACCAATTCAAACGACGCAAAATACCACGCAAACAAATGCACCACCTGAATGGGCAAAGGGTATCTTTGAACGTGCAGCTCAAGATGCCATGAAGTTTTATAATCAAGGCAGCGGAAAAGCCGTTTATGATGGTGAACGTGTTGCAGGTTTAAGTGATCAAACAAAAAATGCGATTAATGGGCTTAACAACGTTGCTTCTCATTATCAGAACAGTACTTTAAATGGATTAGCTACAGGGCAAAATTCAACCAGCCAAAATTTAAAAAACATGGCTTCTGGTCACGAGATAGGCAATAATCCTTACTTTAACGAAGCGCTGCAAAATGCATTAAATAAAGCGACGAACACAATTAATAGTTCATTGGCGGGTGCAGGGCGTTATGGTTCTGGTGCGCACACGGGTGTTTTGGCAGATGAGTTAGGTGGTATAGCAACAGGGGCGTTGTCACAGCAATATAACCAAGACGTCAATAATATGATGAATGCCAATAGTCTTATTGATCAAGCCAATCAAAATCAGTTGGCTGGTGCTAATAACTTTTTTCAAGGTCAAAGTCAGGCAAATATCAATGCATTGGCAGGCAGCGGTTTGCTTGATGCCAATCATCAACAACAATTAGACGAACAGCGACAAAAATGGGAACAGCAGAATAATCTTGATTGGGACCAGTTAAGTAAGCTGCTTGCAGCTGGTACGGCTTCTGCTGGAAATTACGGAATGCAAACGGGACAACAAACCCTATTTACTCCGCAACCAAAACCTAATCCATGGGAAATTGTTGGGAATGTTGGAACTATTCTTGGTACTTTTGCTGGACTTAGCGACATCAGAGCGAAAGAAAACATCACAGATGCAGGGCAGAAAAATGGCTATAAACTCTATGAATACAACTATAAGGGCTACCCAGAGCGTTATCGCGGGGTGATGGCACAAGATGTTTTGAAGTTAAAGCCCGAAGCCGTTTTTTTACATAATACCACAGGCTTTTTACATGTTGATTATGGCAAGCTTGGATTTGAAATGGAAAGGGTGCAGTGATGGAACAGAACAGCTTTAATACTTTATCACTATTTACGAATCCAAAAGTTTTGCGCCCTTTAATATATCAGGGTCTTCTTCAGTTACCTAAATATCTTTTTCAAAAACATTCTACGCCCCCAACTACGCCATTTGAAGGACGATACAAGCCTAGTTTTTTAGAACGTGCTGCTTTTAGCACAACCCCTTTTGATGCGAGCGATGAGTCTGATAATCCAGAAAAAGTCAATTTTGGTGGACTTATTCGTGGCGCTCAAACAGGAGGAGGAGAAGTTGGAAAAAAAACGCCAGCAGAATTGATTATGTCTACGGATGATTTAAAAAACCAAATGCCTCCCTTGCCGGATTATTCAAATTATTTTGTCAAAGCGAAAGAGGGGGTAGAGCAAGACAAGCATGGCATTTCAGAGCAAAAAGTCGTTGAAACATTGCCTTCTCAATCTTCCTTTGGTGCGAACATAGACAAATCTGATGGGAATGAGGCAGGGCGACAGCAAAAAGAGGCGATGGATTATCTTGCTCAATTTAATGGGAAATCTATGGCAGAAAAACCTTTGAAAAACGATTCAGAAAATGATGAAAAAAGTTTTTTTGAGGCACCAATACGAGAAGAAAAACATTTGAATGCACACTTGCCGGAAGAAAAATATTTAAAATCCGATGATCTTTCTAATCAGGCAACAGATTATGTAAACGCCGTTGGAAATTTTATCCATAAAGACGCAAATCCAAGCAGCTTATGGGAGCGTTTTAGAAAATCAGAATTCTCCGAACATCTCATGGATTTTTTTGCAGGGTTGGCTTCTGGAAAAACACCGCAAGAAAGCTTTTCAAATGCAGCGATCATTATGCGGCAAGGCAATAATGTACGTGCACAAAATAGACCAATTTTTGAATTTTTACGCTCAAAGGGGTATAACGATAAAGATGTACAAGCAATTGTACAATACCCTGATCTTGCCATGAAAATTATTGGCAGTACATTAAGCCCTCAGACAGGTTCTAGTCAGCAAACTTTAGATTTCTTGCGTTCAAAAGGATATAGTGATGAAGACGCAAAAGCAGTTGCGCAATATCCAGATTTAGCTCAGAAGGTCATAGGGAGCACGTTAAGTCCTCAAGAAGGGTATAGAACACTCACAGCAGAAGAAAAGGCAGAACAGGGATTGCCAGAGGATATGGCTTTCCAAGTTTCAACAAGCACAGGGAAAATTATACCTGTACAAGGGGGGCAACGTTCCACTGCTTCTGGATTAGGAGGGGATATGAGTAGCATGCTGTCAAAGCCTGAAGCTGGCTATATGTATGTTAAGGATAAAAATGCTCTTGGTGGTGTACGTGCGATGCCAATTACAGGCAGTGGTGCAGAACATAAATTAATTCAAGAGCAGCGCGAACAGGAAATTAAAGACCAGCAAAGACAATTGCAAATTACGGACCAGCTTACCAGAGCAAATCTGGCAATCTCATCGGCAGAGAAATTAAGAAAAATAATTGATGAAAGTCCACACACTGTTGGTAAGATTGGTTATTGGTTCGCAAAAATTCCTGGAACAGGGCCTGCACAATTTGGGCATATGCTCGATTCATTGAAGGCAAATATCGGTCTTGACGCTTTAAGAAAAGCAAAAGCATTTTCACCAAATGGTGCATCTGGCTTTGGGAATTTGTCTAATATGGAATTGCAAGCATTGCAAAATTCTGTAGCAGCACTCAATCAAGATCTTTCATCAGAGCAAATGAAAGAGTCTTTAACAACAGTTATTGAGACTTTTAATAAATCTAATGCAGCAACGCGGGCAATCCTTTTTGGTGGTGCAGAGGCAACAAGCGAACTCGTTCGCGCTGCTTATGGGGAAGATGCTTATAAGGGGAATAAGGGAAATCATGCACAGTCAAATGATTCACTAGAAAAACAGATAGAAGCATTGCCGGAAGGCATATTGTTTATAGATCGAGATGGACGCATTAAGGAAAAAACCAATGGCTGAATTAATACCCCCTCTCATTCATAGAAAAAATACAAGAGTCATAGGGCATGTGAGTGATTATACACCAGAACAACTGCAAGAGCTTTTCTCGAAGAATAAAGAAAGGCTAAAGGGTTCTTTTGCAGAAAATAATGCGATCACAGAAGAAGATGATCCACATCCAAGTACGGCTGGTGCTTTTGGCTGGGGGGCTCTTCATGGGTTAACCCTAGGCTATGATGATGAAGCAGCAGGGTTGGCATCAGCACTTTGGGAGGGGTTGTGGAATGGAACAGATAAGGCAGTCAAAAAATATAATGAAGTAACAAAGCGATGGCGAAATTATCAAAGAGCGGCAAACCGAGATCATTTTTATGCATCTCTTGCGGGGAATTTAACGGGTGCTGCGGCACCCATAATTGCTTCTGTGCTCTTTCCTCCTGCGGGAGGGGCTGCTGCTGCGACGGCGTCAGCTCGTGCAGCAATTGGGGCTGATGTTGTCTTGGGGAGCAGAGCAGGTCTGGCAGGAGCACAAATAACCAGTAAAGCTTTAGCAGCAGGAGAAAGGGCGGTACAATCTGCTTTGGCTGAGGGGGCAGAGCGGGCAGCGGCAAAAGCGGCAGGTGAAGCGGCAATGAAAGCCGCTGCAAGCAAAGAAGCAGCAAAATTTAGCTTGGGGCGTGCAGCAAAAACCGGAGCCATTTATGGGGGGATAGCAGGCAGTGGTGAGGGGGAGGGGTTAGAGGATACTGTAGCAACCACACTGTTTGGTGCAGGGCTAGGTGGTGCAACGCCATTTGTTGCCAGTGGGGTATCCAAAGTAACACCTTTTATGACAAAATCACTTAAAGCAGTATTGAGAGGACCTATAAGTCCAGCTGAAATGGCGGCAAAAGCAGCGCAAATGCCAGAAAAAGAGGCATTTCACATAAGCGATAGAGCGCTTAGAGATGTAAGTCGTACTTTAGGGGACGAAGGGGTTGATAAGCTGGAGAGAGCATTAAGGCAGCGTGGTCCTGATTCAATGATTATTGATCTTCATGATGGGCTTGCTGCAAGAGCTTTTAGGGCGGCAAAAAAAGATCCTGATACCTATTCACTCATAAGTAATCGTTTGAATGAAAGACAATATGCCAGTGATAAGCGAGTAAGTGATGCCTTGACAGAGGTGTTGGGTCCAAAGGTCGATACGCTCAATTTAAAAGAAGAAATTATTAAGCAAGCACAGAAAAAGGCTGAACCATTTTATGAGAGGGCAAAAGCTTCTCCTATTTCAAATGCTGTTCGTGAAGATTTATCGCGCTTGCAAGAAACCCCCGCATTCCAAAAAGCATACAAAAAAGCAATTGCACAAATGCCAAATGAAGTGGATGCAACCGTTATAGGAAGCAACGGATATCCAAAGCTGAATATGCGGATTTTACATAAAATGAAAGAGGTTTTGGATGATCAAATTAACGCTGCTCATATCAAAGGAAAACGAGGGTATGCTCGAGATTTGACTGATTTTAAACAACGCATTCTGGACATTTTGGATACGTCATCTCCAGATTATGCGAAGGCACGAAAAATTTATTATGACGAGCGTACTATCGGTGATGCCTTAGAGCAAGGAGAGCAAGCACTGAAGAAGAGCGTTAATCTTGATACAATCAACAGCCAACTTTCAGATTTGGGGTTAATGGAAAAAGAGGCTTTTCAAAAGGGTGTGCGATCACAAGTAGAACATGCAGCAGGTAATGCACAAAATTTTGACCACAGTCTTTTGAGTTTGTTTGACACAAAAAATGGTCAAGAAAAATTACAGCAGATTTTTGGTGAGGATAAAGCAAAACAGCTTATGAAAGTGTTGCGCCCAGAAGTGGAAAGAACAAAGCTTTTTGCACGATTGCCAAACCATATGGGTGAAGTCGAAGAAAAGGCAGTAGAACAAGCTGTGAGTGGAGGAAAGCTTCACCTTATCAAGGCGGTTATAAAAACTTTATCAGGAAAATGGGGACGTAGAATCTTAGCAGTCCGTAGAGATACTGAAAGAGATATTGCAGCTCTCATAACAGCACGAGAAAAAGGAGATTTTGGGTTGGCAAGAGAAAAAGCAGTAGAATTAATTAAGACGTTTCATGAAGCGGAAAAGAAACGCTTAATTACCAAAGAAGATCACACAAAATTCATCAATTTTATTGGCATTATTTTGAATAGTAGTGTTGATAGAACGGTTATGAACTAATGATCAATTTTCATCCCAATGTGAAGCATGCCATCTCACAGGCAGCACAAAAATATGGTTTGCCAGAAAGCTTTCTTGAACGGGTAGCCATGATAGAAAGTAATGGCAATCCAAATGCAAAAAACAGCAAAAGCAGTGCAGGGGGGCTGTATCAATTTCTCGATTCAACAGCAAAGCAATATCAACTCAATGATAAGTTTGATCCCTTTCAAGCAACTGATGCTATGGCACGATTGACAAAAGACAACACGCGTTATTTAGCCACAGCATTAGGCAGAGAACCATCAGAAGCGGAACTTTATCTGGCACATCAACAAGGACCCGCAGGGGCTGTAAAGCTTATCAAAAATCCAAAGATGCCAGCAAGCCAGCTTTTAGGGCGTCAAGCAGTTGTCCTTAACGGAGGAAATCTGGAAGCAACCGCAGGGGATTTTATGAATCATATTTATGGGCTTTACAACAACACGCAAGATGCTTCGAATGGTATGACACAACAAAGCTGGGGCAATAGGCAGAGCAGAGCAAATGAAGAGGTTCCATTGCATGGTGTTGAGAGATTTCAAAGGGCGATTCAAGGTGTTCAAGCGAGAGAACCATTGATGGCGTATAATACGCCATTGCATGAAAATACACCATTGCAGGGGCAAGGCATTGACGCTGGTACTCTTAAAAAGGGTGTGATGAATTTGGTTGATTTGATCAGGCGTAATGCAGATGCACAAGATAAACAAACACAAATGGCACATCAACAAATGATGCAGCAACCAATGATGGCGGGGTTTTCACAATCAAGTGCACATCCGATAGACTTAACTCCCTTAATTGATCCGTCAAGAAGAAATCCTGTTCGTTCATATGGACAGCAAAAAAAGCAACAATTACGAGAAGAGTTATTAAGAAGAACGGGGGTTTATAATGTCTGATATTTATGATTGGTCGTTAATGGCTGATAAAAATGCCCATTCTGATACCATGATTAATTGGGCAGAAGGACAACCACCCAGTTCTGTCAATGATAGTGCGCGGGTCATGATGCAGCGTGTACGTGAATATCTTGCAGATAATGGTGGTTCTCTTGATGCAAACTTTATGGTGAATGGACAAGACAAAACAACAGCCATAACGTTAACGATGGTTTCACCTATAGCAAAATATAAAAATGATATCATGCTACGCTTTAAAGCACGTGGGACAAATGTGGGATCTGCAACAATAAATGTGAATAATATAGGCGAAAAGCCACTCTATAAAGCAAGCAATATGGGAATAGTGCCCTTAGAGGGCGGTGAGTTACAAACGGGTGGTATCTATGAAATCGTCTATAATGATGGCGTATCAACAAAAGCACAGGAAGGTTGGTATCTCTTAAATCCCACCCCACTTCCACCTCCAAAGATCGAAACTTTCCCTTGCGGGTTTATTGCAACCTTTGCTATGCAAGAACTACCAAATGGTTGGCTTTTATGTGATGGAGCAACCTATAAACGTAAAGAGTATCCGCAATTGTTCAAGGCAATAGGCGATAAATGGGGAAAAGACAGCGATACAACTTTTAAAGTTCCAGATTTGAGAGGAATGTTTTTACGCGGCTTTGATAATGGTCGCGGCTTAGACAGAAGTAGGCAATTTGCAAAAACGCAGTATGATGCTATCAAAACACATACACACACTGCAACCATTGAAGAAGCGGGGGAACATACCCACAACTTTCGGTATCAAACATTCGGATGGCCAGCCAATAGAGTTGGTCGAAGAAACCCATATTATGATCCCGATTACACCACAGGAGTAACAGAGCCTGCTGGAGCACACACCCATAAGGTAACCATATCTTCAACAGGTGAAAGCGAAACACGCCCTGTGAATACAACAGTTGTTTATGCCATAAAATCGTGAGTTCTTTAGATGATCAATCACCCAGCCGCTATTGATAATATTGCGGACGCGGAACAAATCCGCGTCCTTTTTTATGCAAGCAATCAAATGGTTCACGCACCTTTAAATAAGGTCATTGATCTTATCAAAAACGACCTACAGAACGATCTTTTAAGCGCTTTGACACAGTATCAAAAAGCAACAGAACAACGTCTTGAGATCATGCAAAAAACCATTGATGCTTTGCGCTTACAGTATCTCACTCTCCACACACAATCTCACGAACAAACGGATTAAGGAATGAAAGACCA
Organism: Bartonella jaculi; assembly: GCF_039543045.1. Taxonomy (NCBI): domain Bacteria; kingdom Pseudomonadati; phylum Pseudomonadota; class Alphaproteobacteria; order Hyphomicrobiales; family Bartonellaceae; genus Bartonella; species Bartonella jaculi. Next base: position 136,272 of record NZ_BAABIZ010000003.1, on the reverse strand, counting down.
TGCCATTACCCTATCACACGCATATCTTTAAGCTTGAACCAGCAACAAAAGAAGAAGTCAAAGAAGGTGTTTTAGACAGTAAGGCGCTTGCACCCGTTTCAGTGGGCAGCGCAGCCGCTTATGGGGTGGAATATTTTGCAACGGCAGCTCAAGGAAAAAAAGCCGATGATGCGGTAGCTAAAAGAGATATTGGAGCCCTTGCTTACAAAGATAAGGTCACAATTTGTGATATTGAAGCAAGTGGAGAACCTCATGAAAATACGATTTTATCAGGGGATGGTTGGATAAAAATATCACCTTTAGGAATTGGTGATATGAGTGCGGTTACTTATGATCCCGACAATGTAAGATCAAATGTGTTTTCCATGGAAAATATGCATGAGGGTCCTACCAAAAAGATTTTGACAACAGAGGAAAGATCAAAGCTACAGTGGCTAAGTCCTACCCAGCCAACAATAGAAAAGTGGCATAAGGGAAGTGAAGGCGCTTATTATCCTATATCTCCGGCAGATCTCAAAAATACCATTCACTATTTTGTAGCATCAAAATCTTTTGGTATGTCAAGATTAGTCTATGATCCAGATCAAATAGCAAAAGATGCATTTGATATGGAGAATATGAAAGAAGGAAGCGAGCATCTTATTTTAACCCCTCAAGAGCGTGCACAAATTGCAAAAATTGATAAAGTTGAAAATGATGTCCAACATGCACAGGAAAGTGCACAACAAGGGATTCATATTGCAAGTGAAGCAAAAAATGTTTCGGATGTTGCATTAAATACAGCGAAAGATGCAAAAACAACGGCTGATGCAGCACAAAAAACAGGAGAAAGGGCACAAGCTGAGGCAAGTGTTGCACAAAAAAGCGCTACGGATGCAAAAGCTATTGCTGCTAAGGCGCAAACAATAGCCGATAAAGCCCAAGACACAGCACGCAATGTGCAGGAAAAAGTTGAGCTCATTCAACCTCTTGAAAAACAAGACTGGATTGATGGCACAAAAACAAGAGATGCGCTTATCTCACCTGCCGACCTCATGGCTTCGATTAAAGCCAATAGCTCAAACAATAGTGGTAGCGGCAATAATGGTGGCGGGGGGAACAAACCCATTGAAATTCTCATGACAGAAAGTGGCGATATCCCTTGGCCAGAAGGAATCAAGGATGACACTGATATTGAAATATGGGCTTGGGGTGGAGGTGGTGGAGGCGTTAAAGATGGCGGCGGCGGCGGCGGTCAATGTGTGCATATCAAAATAAAAGGCTCTGATTTAGATAAATTAAAAACAGTTTACATTGGTCGTGGCGGCAAAGGCAATGACAGTAACATTTTGTGCAATGGTGGCAGAACAATTATCAAAGGACTTCTTTCTGCAGAAGGAGGGTATTCCGTCTCTATGTCTTTAGTTAACTTTGGAGGAAAAGGCGGGGATGGAGGAGGAAACAGAGGGGGGATTAGTGGTGAGAGCTTTATTTTTTCTGGTGGGAATGGTGGAGGAAGTGGAATTGACGGAAAAAGAGCCGGTACTGGTGGAAGTTCGTTTCTTGGCGGCGGTGGAGGCGGTGGTGGTCAATGCAAGGGTTCTATCATGGGGCAAGGTGGTGAAAGTTATAAAGGTGGTAACGGAGGGAGAGGTGGCAAAGAATGTGGAGGCGGTGGCGGTGGATATTTCGACGGGAAACACGGCGGCGACAAAGTCGGCGGCGATGGTGGAGATGGTGCAATACTCATAAAGGTATATTTATAAGGTGAATTGAATAATGGCACGGAAAATAAATAAAAATTGTCTTGCTTGTTTAAAAAGATGGGAAGGTTTGCGCTTGCAGGCTTATCAAGATATCTCTGGTGTTTGGACGATTGGCTATGGACATACGGGAAAAGCTGGCAAACCAACAGTTATTGAGGGAATGGTGATTACAGAAAAAAAAGCTGAAACCATGCTTTTAGCAGATTTGCGGCAATATGAACAAGCTGTAGAAAAAGCAGTTGGTGTGATTTTAAATGACGAGCAATTTGGTGCTCTTGTTTCCTTTTGTTATAATGTAGGCATTCCAGCTTTTCAAAATTCTACATTACTTAAAAGACTCAACAAAGGTGATTATGAAGCGATACCTGCCGAATTGCAAAAATGGACCAAAGCAGGTGGTAAGCGTTTACAAGGTCTTGTCCACCGGCGTGCAGCAGAAGCAGGATTATGGGCGAAAGGCGCTTATGTTTCCTCTAATTATCAAACCGTGGAAACAAAGGATGCAACAGGTCTTTTTAAAGCAGAGGCATTGGCACCCATTATTGGTTCTTTCTCAGGTCTTGGTGGTTTTTTAGCAGGCAATGGTCCAGTGCAATGGGCTCTCGCTGCCATTATGGTTTTAGCAGCAGGTGCTGGTATTTTTTTTGTTGCTAAACGTTTTCAGGAGCATTGTTTATGATCTTATGGATAAAAAAAAATCTGATGCTAACAGGTGCGGCTTTAGCCGCTTTTTTTATAGTTTTAGCGAGAGTTTTTACACTTGGCAAAAAGGCTGAACAGCAAAAACAAACAGAGAATACTTTAAAGACAGCAATCACACGGTTTGAGGTAGAAAATGAAGTTAATCGGAAAAGTGATGTTGATGTGCGCTCTGAACTTTCTCGTTGGGTGCGCGATAAATAAACATGTCTCTTGTGTTGGTTGGTTGCCCATTTATTTAGACAAGAGAGATGTTCAGGTCATCAGTTCAAACTTAGCAAGAGAGATCTTAAAACATAATAAGCAAGGTGAACGCTTGTGTGGGTGGAAACATGGAAAGAAAACAAACGACAAAACACACAGAGCTTACAGAAGCGGAAAAAGAAATGCTTCAAGAAATGATTATTACCTACCAAAGTGTGAAAGTGATGTCGCGTTTTATGAAATGGATAGCATTTTTTCTTTTTTTGCTTATCCTTGATTTTGCCCGTCTTATGGATGCGATAGATAATGTCATTGCACATTTAAAACAGTGGTTCACCAAAAATTAGATGAATCAAATTTCTTCTCAAAATAGCTAAAAAAGCACTTCGAAAGGAAGTCCTTATTCACAACTTTTGAAGAAAGTCTCAAAAATATTTGTTAGAATCACAAAAATATTTTTTTCTAACAGGACTTTTAGAATGCTTACATTTTTTGGCAAAACCTTACGCAAACTTCGTATTGATCACTCAGAACGTCTTTTAGACATGGCTGAAAAATTAGATATATCTGTAGCATTTTTATCTTCAGTCGAGATTGGCAAAAGGTCTGTACCGGTTGGTATGGAAGAAAAGATCATAAAGCTTTATGCCTTAGATCAAGAAACAGCATGCATTTTAAGAAAAGAGGCTGATTCTTGCCGTAAGAGTTTCACAATAAAACCTTCTGATTCATTTGGGCGTGAAATTGCTGGCATGTTTGTCAGAAACTTAGAGAATTTTTCACAACAAGACTTAGAAAGATTGAAAAAATTGTTGGAGAAAGTTGGCAAAAAAAGATGTGCTCTGTAAAGGCACGTTGCAAAATCCTATTCCCGAACCTTTATTTATTTATCCCGCACCTTAAAAAAACACCTACAAAATCAATAAGTTATAGCACGATAAAAGTGCTGTGGCGGAGGGGGTGGGATTCGAACCCACGGTACAGTCTCCTGCACGCCGGTTTTCAAGACCGGTGCCTTAAACCGCTCGGCCACCCCTCCAAACTGAGTATGCTTTCTTACAAAGTTCTTGCAAAAGGTCAATCATTTAAATGTGTTTCTAAACATTTTTAATAAAATTATTTGAAAACCAATCAAAAATAATGCCGAATCCACTTTCTATTCGACTATTCGAGAATTCTGCTTAAATCAGCAATTTCATTTTAGGATGGGCAATTTTTTCAAATGGCAATAGAAGAACAACAGCTTCATGAAATAATTAACACCATAAAGGTGTAAAGATGATGTCACACTTCACGAAGTGGAGCGCCTTCTTTATCTTTATGTTCATTATCGACTTTGCCCGCATTATAGACGCGCTAGACAATATCTTCTCACACTTCAAAAAGTGGATAACAAAGAGTTAAAAAGTCCTGATTTGTAATGCTTTATAGATGAAAGTCTGAAAAATTTTGCTAGAATCACAATGAAATAATTATTCTTCTAACAGGATTTTTTTTAGATGCTAACACCCTTGGTAAAACCTTACGGAAACTCCGCATTAATCATGCAGAACGCCTTTTAGATATGGCTGAGAAATTAGACATATCTGTAGCATTTTTATCTTCTGTTGAGATTGGCAAAAAGTCTGTACCTGTTGGCATGGAAGAAAAGATCATAGAGTTGTATGCTTTAGATCAAGAGGCAGCAGAACTTTTGAGAAAAGAAGCAGATGCTTGCCGCACAAGTTTTACAATAAAGACTTCCAGTCCATTGAATCGTGAAATTATTGGCATGTTTTCTAGAACCCTAAATACTCTTTCACAAGATGAGTTAGAAGGATTCAAATGTATATTAGAGATGATTAACGAAACAAAAAGAAAACGCTACTGCTGTAGAGCAATGTTAAAAATCCTATTGCCAAACTTTTATTTTGGTATCCCGAACCGTAAAAATGATATATAAATACAGTAAGCTACATGGATAAAAAGAAGGTTTATCACTCTGGAGGAGAGATATAAATACATTATTCTCTCCTTTATGGGAAGGTATTTTATTGAAGTGTATTTGTGTTGTAAGATAAAGAGGAAATTTACGCATGTTTATGAGATGTTATGGACATCGTATCGTAATAGAAATAGTCTGTGAAAATTTAAACTCAGGGCTTTGGTTACATTAAAAGAACAGTGTACACTGAATATTTGGTTGTTATGAATCGGTCAAGGATATAATCGTGGATAAAACAAAAGCTCTCGATGCTGCTCTCTCACAAATTGAACGTTCTTTCGGTAAAGGCTCAATTATGCGTCTTGGGCAAAAAGAGCAGGTTGTTGAAATTGAAACAATTCCAACCGGTTCGTTATCTTTGGATATTGCTTTAGGTGTTGGTGGGTTACCGAAGGGACGTATTATTGAGATTTATGGACCAGAAAGTTCTGGAAAAACGACATTAGCTCTTCATGCTATTGCTGAGGCACAGAAGAGTGGTGGAATTTGTGCTTTTATTGATGCAGAGCATGCTCTTGATCCTATTTATGCACGTAAACTTGGTGTTGATTTAGAAAATTTGTTCATTTCTCAGCCAGATACTGGTGAACAAGCATTGGAAATTACCGAGACACTTGTTCGTTCCGGTGCGGTTGATGTGCTTGTTGTTGATTCCGTAGCGGCTTTGACACCACGGGCAGAAATTGATGGTGAAATGGGGGATGCTTTACCTGGGTTGCAAGCTCGGTTAATGAGTAAAGCGTTGCGAAAATTAACAGCAGCGATTTTTCGCTCTAACTGTATGGTGATCTTTATTAATCAAATTCGCATGAAAATAGGTGTGATGTTTGGTTCTCCTGAAACGACAACAGGTGGAAATGCTTTAAAGTTTTATGCTTCTGTTCGTTTAGATATTCGCCGTATTGGATCCATTAAAGATAGGGATGCGATCGTTGGTAATCAGACGCGCGTTAAAGTGGTGAAGAATAAACTGGCTCCTCCATTCAAACAGGTTGAGTTTGATATTATTTATGGTGAAGGCATTTCCAAAGTAGGTGAGCTGATTGATTTGGGTGTCAAAGTTGGCATTGTGGAAAAATCTGGTGCATGGTTTTCTTATAATTCTCAGCGTTTGGGACAGGGACGTGAGAATGCAAAGCAGTTTTTACGTGAACATGAAGAAATAGCTACAGAGATTGAGACGGCTTTGCGTCAAAATGCTGGTTTGATTGCGATTGAACTGTTAGAAAATGCAGGGTCGGAAAATACAGAAAGCGATGAGGAAATTTGATTGGAATGTTTGTTTGCTTGCAATTCCTTCATTTAAAATTTTTTCTGTTTTTTATTTAAAGATTTAAATTATTGAGATCATCTGCTTTTCAATTTTTTTAGAATAAATATTCTACTCTTTGATTAAATTGACTCTACGCATGGCAAAGAGAATATTTAACGAGGGGATTTTTATGGTTTTGCGCTATACTCTACAGGTATTAAAATGAATAGTGTCAATAATATTCGGTCAACTTTTCTGGATTATTTTCGTGTTAATGGACATAAAGTTCTTTCTTCTAGTCCACTTGTTCCACGCAATGATCCCACACTCATGTTTACAAATGCAGGAATGGTGCAGTTTAAAAATGTTTTTACTGGACTTGAACAGCTCCCTTATAAGCAGGCAGCAACAGCACAAAAATGTGTCCGTGCGGGTGGAAAGCATAATGATCTTGACAATGTTGGTTATACGGCGCGCCATCATACATTTTTTGAAATGCTGGGTAATTTCTCTTTTGGTGATTATTTTAAAGAAGAAGCCATTTTTTTATCATGGAATCTTTTAACAAAGGAATTTTGTCTTCCAAAAGAAAAGTTGTTGGTGACCGTTTATCATAGTGATGATGTTGCTGCTGAATTATGGCGTAAAATTTCAGGTCTTCCTGACAAAAAAATTGTTCGTATTGCGACGTCTGATAATTTTTGGGCGATGGGAGATATCGGTCCTTGTGGTCCTTGTTCAGAGATTTTTTATGATCATGGTGCTCAAATTTGGGGAGGACCACCTGGAAGTGAGGAAGAAGATGGTGATCGCTTTATTGAGATTTGGAATCTTGTCTTTATGCAGTATGAGCAGGTTGCTAAGGGAGAGCGTGTTGAATTGCCTCATCCTTCTATTGACACAGGTATGGGATTAGAGCGCATTGCCGCTGTTTTACAAGGTGTTCATGATAATTATGACATTGATCTTTTTCGTGCATTAATTAGTGCATCGCAAGAGATAACAGGGGTTAAGGCAACAGGTGATTTTGTTGCGAGCTATCGTGTGATTGCGGATCATCTTCGCTCATCGGCATTTTTGATTGCTGATGGTGTTCTTCCGTCCAATGAAGGTCGGGGATATGTTTTACGTCGCATTATGCGTCGTGCTATGCGCCATGCTCATCTTCTTGGTGCTAAAGAGCCATTAATGTGGCGTCTTTTACCTGCTTTAGTGCGTGAAATGGGACAAGCCTATCCTGAGTTGGTACGTGCTGAATCTTTAATTTCAGAAATTTTGAAGTTAGAAGAAATACGTTTTCGAAAAACTCTTGAACGAGGACTTGGTTTGTTGAATGACGCGAGTAACGATCTTAAGGAGGGGGATTGTTTTAATGGTGAAATCGCTTTTAAACTTTATGATACCTATGGTTTCCCGCTTGATTTGACGCAAGATGCCCTTCGGTGTCGTGGGATATCTGTTGATGTTGATGCTTTTGATAAAGCGATGGAACGGCAGAAAGCAGAAGCGCGTGCTCATTGGTCTGGTTCTGGAGAGGCTGCAACAGAGAAGATCTGGTTTTCTGTTCATGATCAAGTGGGGGCTACAGAATTTTTAGGTTATGAAACAGAAAAGACTGAGGGCATTCTTACAGCTCTTGTGCGTGATGGTAAACTCGTTGATCGTATTTCTTCAGGGCAGAAAGCTATTCTCGTTGTGAATCAGACACCTTTTTATGGCGAATCTGGTGGGCAAATTGGTGATAGCGGTATTATTTCTGGTGAAAATTTTGTTTTTGAAGTTCATGATACCCAGAGAAAGGGTGATGGTGTTTTTGTTCATATTGGAGAAGTGAAATCTGGTCAGGCAAAGACATCTGATTGTGTAGAATTAACCGTTGATGTTGTTCGTCGTAAGAAAATTCGTGCAAACCATTCTGCTACCCATTTATTACATGAAGCTTTGCGTCAAGTTTTGGGATCTCACGTTACACAGAAAGGTTCTCTTGTATCGCCGGATCGGTTGCGTTTTGATTTTTCTCATTCAAAACCCGTTTCTTCAGAAGAATTGAAAAAAATAGAAAATTTAGCAAATGATATTGTTTTGCAAAATAGTAAGGTAGCAACGCGTCTCATGGGCGTGAATGATGCAATTTCTGAAGGAGCAATGGCGTTATTTGGTGAAAAATATGGTGATGAAGTTCGCGTTGTTTCTATGGGAAACCAGTGTAAGCAGGGAGGATTAAAAAAACATTGGTCAATTGAGCTTTGTGGGGGCACACATGTAGAGAGAACAGGGGATATTGGTTTCATTCATATTATTTCTGAAAGTTCTGTGGCAGCTGGAGTTCGTCGTATTGAAGCTTTAACAGGAACAGCCGCGCGCCTGCATCTTAGCCGCCAAGATGAGCGAATTCATGAAATTGCTAATCTTTTAAAAACTTCTGCTTTTGGGGTGGAAGAACGTGTTCGTATTTTACTTGATGATCGTCGTAAACTTGAAAAAGAGTTGAGTGATGCACGCAAGAAAATTGCTCTGAATGGTGGGGACATGAAGAGTGGTCAAGAGGATATTGCCGTCATCAATGGTGTTTCTTTTATGGGACGGGTTGTTGGAAATGTTTTACCACGGGATTTGAAAGCATTAGTGGATTCTGGAAAGAAACAAATTGGTTCTGGAGTGGTTGCTTTCATCGGTGTTTCAGAGGATGGTAAGGGGAATGCTGTTGTTGGTGTTACGGATGATTTAACTCATAGGCTGAATGCTGTTGATCTTGTTCGTATTCTTTCAGGTGTTCTTGGAGGTCAAGGTGGTGGTGGTCGTCCTGATATGGCGCAAGCTGGTGGTCCTCAAGGAAATAAGGCCGATGAGGCACTTGCGGCACTAAAAGCTTTTCTTGAAGGATAATCTGTTTTTTTATTATTTGTATTACTGAACCTAGATCTCTTAAAGAGAGGAGGCTTTGTGGCTTCAATGCAATTCTTCCTTAAAGTGGGGTGTTGACTCTATGATGCCATGGCTTCATGCAAGGGGATTACGTTTTTATTCTCTTCTTTTATCGCTGGTTGATTGATTGTCAAACCACCGGCTTTTAAGAGTCTATAAAAGCGGCCGCCTCTTTCGATTAATTCTTGAAAGCTTCCTTTTTCAATTAAGTGACCATGTTCCAAAAAGAGCACAAGATCGGCATTGCGTACTGTGGAAAGGCGATGTGCTATAATAAAAGTAGTGCGGTTGTGACTTATACTCTCAAGGGCATCTTTAATGCGTTCTTCTGTTTCGACATCAAGAGCGCTTGTTGCTTCATCTAAAATAAGGATGGGGGCATTTTTTAAAACAGCGCGTGCGATTGCTAATCGCTGCCTTTCTCCACCTGATAATTGAGAACCCCGCTCGCCAATCAGTGTATCGTAACGATCAGATTTTTTCAGAATAAAATCATGGGCTGCTGCTATTTTTGCTGCTTGATAAAGTTCCTCATCTGTTGCGGTTGCTTTTCCTATTGAGATATTGTCGTGAATACTGCGATTGAAAAGGCCTGCCTCTTGAAACACTGTTGCTAAAGATTTACGTAAGGATTCGCGATTAATCGAGCGTATATTTATTCCGTCAATGGAGATGTGACCAAATGTAGGATCATACACACGCTGCAACAAATTAATTAATGTTGTCTTGCCAGCGCCTGTTGGTCCTACAATCGCAACAGTTTGCCCTGTCTTAACCTTAAATGAAATGTCAAAAACACCTTGAGAAGAATTTGGGAATTTATAGGTAACGTGATGAAATTCTATTGCACCTTTAACATTTTTGAGAGAAGGTAAATTTTCAGGTTCGTTGATATGAAGGGTTGAATCTTCCATTGCAAAGAATTCTTGTAGTTTTGCTTGGGAGGATACGGTTAAATTAATAAAACTGCTCATTTGATCTAAACGGCTAATCATTAATTGTGCAAATCCGACAAAAGCAACAACTTCACCTATACGCAATTGACCTTTTGCTACAAAAAAAGCCCCAAGTAGAAGGACACAAACTATTGAAATGGTTGAGGACATTCGGTTTAAGCCACTCGCAAGAGCCCACCAATTGAGAACAGGGTTTTGCGCTTTCAGAAGCTCATTTGTATGCTGATGCAATATAGAAGTTTCTTCTTTTATTCGGTTATAGCTTTGTACAATGGAAACGTTAGAGATTGAATCACTGATATGTTTAAAAAGGTTGTGATGATAACATTCTACAGCGGCTTGTCCTTCTTTTGTTTTTCGCATCACTAAACGTGCAATTAATACATAGATGATAGCGAGCACAAGCAAGACTGTTGAAAGACGCCAATTCATGTTAAAAGCTATGGGAATGAGAACGAATAATGCAACAAGAGTTGAGAGATGTTGACGCATAAAATCAAGCCATATGGTTGACATAGAGTCTACAGCGCGCAAAAGTATATGAAGAGCGTTAGAAGTTCCGCGCTGTTGATGCCAAATTAAGGGCATGGCGATGATACGCTCGAAAGATTCAATTAAAACAGTTAAGCGGCGCCTATGTGCTAAGCGGTCAGCGCCACGGGCAACAAGGACATAAGCAATGATATGTGAAAGCCCAAAAGATACCCAAATTGTGAGGGGAGGGATAATAGCTGATCTTTCTGCAATGGAGTCAATGACGCGTCCAAATAAAATAGGTTCTGCAATGGTAATAATAGCCAACATAACATTAGCAGTACAGATTAAAACAGATGCATTTTTTTCTTTGTTTAGATAAGTGAGGACACGAGCATACGTTTTGAATAAGGACACTGGTGATTATCTCCACTAGCTATTGCAAGTATAGGTTGTCGATTCTTAGAATCACTAAGCTTTGAGCTAATAAAATTTGAACGGTAAGAAAATGCAATTTTGGATACTGATTGTAATATGGCGTGATAAAAGCAACTCTATATAAGATATGACGCTTTGTGTTTAAAAAGATAGAGGCAAAAAAATTGGTAAATAAAATTATATTAATAAGGGAACTCTGATGGCAGGTATAGAAATAAAAAAGGTTGAGACAGATGAAAACGGAATGCGCTTAGATCGCTGGTTTAAAATGCACTATCCAGGACTTGGATTTGGATATTTACAAAAATTATTGCGTTCTGGCCAAATACGGATTGATGGTGGGCGTGTTAAAGCCGATACGCGTCTTCTCATGGGGCAGTCTGTTCGTGTGCCGCCTTTGCCTGTGAATGACAAGGAGAATTTTCCTTTGACGGATAAAACACTCCGTGGACAGGATGATGAAGTCGTTTTAAAAAAAATGCTGCTCTATGAAGATCCCAAAATTTTTGTTTTTAATAAGCCTGCGGGTTTAGCTGTACAAGGTGGATCTGGCTTGATCCGCCATGTTGATAGTATGCTTGAGGTGTGGCGCAATAAAAAAGGTGAAAAGCCAAGGTTGGTTCATCGTCTTGATCGTGAGACATCAGGTGTGCTTATTGTTGCACGGTCAAGGGGAGCTGCGCAGGCTTTAACGGCTGCTTTTAGAACACGGGAAACGAAAAAGACTTATTGGGCGTTGGTTCGGGGAGTGCCTCCAAAAAAACAGGATAAAATTTCAACATGGATGGTCAAGGATATCACTGCGCAAGGTGATAAAATGCGTGTTTGTGAACATGGAGAGCCAGATTCTAGCCATGCAGTTTCCTACTATCGCGTTTTAGATACCCGAGGGCGAACTCTTTCGTGGCTTGAAATGGAGCCTTATACGGGTAGAACGCATCAGCTCCGTGTGCATGCTGCTCATATGAATCATCCTATCATCGGCGATTCAAAATATTTTTTTTCTGATAGTAATTGGGAATTACCAGGGGGAATTCAAAATCGACTTCACCTTCATGCACGCCGTATTCGTATTCCTCATCCTTCAGGAGGGATATTGGATATTGTCGCACCTTTACCTCCTCATATGGTACAAAGTTTTAATCTTTTGGCTTTTAATGAGAATGATAGTGAGACAGAATAAGAGAAAAACTTTCACAGTTTATTCTTTTTAACCTGTCAAATTTTGTATAATTTTGTAAGGTGTAACTTGTTATGAAGAGGGCTTTTGCTAAGTTTGCTCGCCATTAGAAATTATGTTTTTTAGTTATGAATTTGGCGAATATCATTTACAATTTTTTCTACAGTTTCTTTATTCTATTATGCCGTAAAATATCATTGTTTAAGAGGATATAAGACAATATAAATTTCATACATCAGGTGTATTTTGTTGTTGGATATATTGACGAATAATGTCAATTGGCGTGCCTCTACAGCTACTCGCAAAGTAGCGTGGTGATCAAAGGTTATTGCTCCATAACTTTCTTTGATTGATAAGTTTTTTTCTATTTTAGCATTCTGTTAGAAATACCTTTTAAGTTATTGACACTTATAGATATTTCTGTTTTAGGTGGATAGTTAATTTGATTAATATCTTTAGCCAACAGAAATGAACACTTCTTTAAAATAAGAAAAACATAGTTTCAATTTTTTATATTTTTTGTTAAGTCTGAATTATATTTAAAATTTTCATTCATATTATATTGCTTTAAAATAATAATTTTAATTATAAATATAAAAATTAAAACTCTATTCATTATTGTTGATTTTATTCTGCATGTTTTAGTAATTTAGTCACATAATTGAAAGAATAGGTATCATAAAACCTGAAAATAATACTTTTTATACACTTGGCTCTGCAGCTGCAGTTTAATGGTAATCTGACAATCATAATCAAAATATTTCTTCCGCTGATTCAAAATCGCGTATTATCTTATACGCAACTTTTGAAGAAACCTTTGATGAACTCGCTCAGCAAAAGGGTGGTTATTGCCTGAGCTGTGCTGCTTACCCCGATTTGCATACACTCATATTCACTCGTTTAGGTGATATGCAATTATTTGATAGCTTTATTATGCCTACTCATCCTATGGTTTTAGCTAAACGCAATAACTCTGATGAAATTAAAACTGTAGCTACTCATCTTGCTCCGCAATCTCTGGTGGCTTATCAGTACGACAAAATATTTGCCAACAGTAATGCTGACGCAGCGGTTCTTTGTAAAGCTGAGAGAGCAGATGCTTGTATCACGACGTCGATTGCTGCAAAGCGCTACGCGTTGAATATTGTCAAAAATTTTGGGCAAGTGCCAATGGCCTTCTTGCACCACTCGCTAAAGTCAGCTTATCATGAAACAATCTGAAGCACTTCTTTCTATTGTCAACTTAGTTGACAAACTACGCGTGCGCCAAGAACTAGATGATAGTATTAAAAAACCAACTTTAGCAGATAGTGATATGATCAATGAATTAATCATTCCGTTGAATCATTATGCAGATATTATTGACGGATTATCTCCAGAACTTTTAGCTGCTACTTCTGATGATTTTAATCAGTGGGTGCTCAGTGGTTTAAATACTCCCCCTAAATTTGATATCACTTTGGCTGCATTCAAAGCGCCATTACCGGATGCTCCCCTATTTTTCTTAGCTCCAATGCGTGCAACTAATGGGCCTGATCCAGAAGGATTTCGGCTAGAATTAGTTACAGGTTCCCGTCATGAAACAGCCTATCTTACAGACGCTTCAGAATATACAGAAAATTATGTATCACCGTTTCAATGTATAAAAATGGGAATAGCATCAAGGGGATTTTCAGAGGGTAATTGTATTGTTCTATTTCCAGAGTCTGTGGCTACTGCTAAAAAAATTGATAAGCAAACATTTGCTTTGTTTTTTTTCAGCAAATTCTTTGATATTTACAATGAGCAGACAATTGTGGAAGCTGAACGTTTGCTCGGTCTAGATAGTGAATTTCTATTCGGTCAATTAAGTAGTCGTAACTTATCTAAAGATGATGTTCGCTGTTTGTGGGGGTATTATCATGACTATGCACATCATACTGGACCGCGGCCATTAGATAAGAATCTCTATATAAAATTAAATTGGTTTGCAGGTCTTCTAGAAGAAACTAAAGTGGACTTAATTACAGTGCGTATTATGCTACAAAATCGTCCAAAGTTTTGGAAAGAAATATCTGAGTTTGTCCTATTAGAATGCATATTTCGTTATTCAAAAGACTCTGATCAGCATATGACTTTCGATGTTGGTAAAGGTATCTTACTTTTTGAAATATTCATGCGTAACAAAGCATTGATTGAAACAGGGAGAGGTTATCTTCAATTTGATTTGGAGCGTCTTAAAGAAATAATATCATTGATAATCCTAGATATAGAAGTACTTGAAGCATTAGATGAGGATGCTTATTTAGCAGGTGCTAAAGATTATATCCAAAATAATCTTGGAAAACCGCAACCCCCGAAGTCACGATTTGATTTTTCAACATCATATTATGCACGGCGAGTGATTGGGAGATTGAATCATTGAGTTTTTTTTAAGGGCGGTTATTATTATTTACTTTTATCATTCTAGCGTTGTTTTCCATAAGTTGGTTATTATCTAAGAATTTGGTGGTTAGTAGTATACCGGTAATGCATGCCGTTGGACTTAGGTTGTGTGCTACTTCTGCAGCCTTATGGTTGATCGCAGTGTTTCGTGAGAGAGCTGTTTTAAGATCACTACCGTTGCTTTCAATGATACCTTCTTTTTTTAATTCTATCAGTGTTTAGGATTCTCGCTGTATTTTGTAATGTAGCTTTGGTGCATTAAAGTCGCTTAAAGCCAGTGATTTAACTTATGGTGTTCGCTACTATTCCAAGTATATATATTGGGGACACTCACTAATAGTTTTGTATTCTCATGGCTGAAGCTTAGCGGTGTGATAATTGTAGTGTAGCAGTTGTAGCATTCAATATAAACAGTATAGAGGATGGATATTAGGGAGGTCTTGCTTTAACAGCAGCGCTTTCTTATTCTCTTTATGGCTTGTTGTCTAAACGTTATCTTAAAAATTTGCCTTTACTAAGCGCACAGGCTTGGATTACTACAATTTCTGCTGCATCATTTATGCCATTATTCATTTTTGATTCTACCCCACTATTACATCTTAAGTTAGAAGACATATTTAAGATTATTGATTTTAGGAGCTGTTTGCTCGGCACCAGGTTACGTATTGTAGCAAAAAGTTTTAGCCGAAGGAGGCGTATTATACGCCAATACTATCGGCGTATTAGCTCCTTTTGCAGTCGTAGCATGTGAATGGATAATCGGCCCAGGCACTTCTTTAAGTGCTATCAAAGTAATTGCTATGATTGCAGTGGCTATAGGGATGATACTCTTATTTATAGATGCATCAAAGGTATCTAGATGGCAACTGAAACACCGTTCTCAAAATTCCACATTATAAGGAGAAAATAAAATGAAAAAACTGGCGTTAGTTTGTCAGCGCGATGCAAAACTCCCCTTTATATTTGAAGCTGCGAAAGCAGCTAACATCGAATTAGTCATGATTTATGATATCGCTGAAAGTGCACCTACTCAGCTTCCTGCTGCAGTAACTTCAACTTGGCAACTTCCTGTTTTTGATCATCCAAAGTTAGCTCTAGACGCTTTTGTAGCCGGAGTAAAAGAGCGTAATATTGCCGGAGTTATGACCCTTTGCGAAGCAGCCATCATCTGGACAGCGTTAGCTGCAAAAAAAAATCAATACTCCCGGTATTGAGCCAGAAGTAGCGGCATTAACCAGAAACAAATATCTCATGCGTCAAGCTTTTGTTAAAGCAGGGCTGAGAACACCAAGATTTTTTTATATAGATAATCCAGAAGATCTATCACAAGCCCATACTTTAGGCTGGCCGCTAGTCATTAAACCTGTTTCTGGAGCTGGTAGTATGGGCGTAATGTTAGCTAAAAATTCTGAAGAATTTCCTGATCTCATCAAAGCGGTATGGAATATTCAGCATAAAGATATGGCACGTTTCAGCTATAACAATAAATCTATAGGTTTAGTCGTAGAGCAGTATTTACCAGGAAAAGAGTTTGTTGTGGAATGTTTTGTCGATACAGCAGGTGTGCACGTTCTGGCCGTTGGAGACAAGGGACAACCTGAAGGACCATGGTTCGAAGAAACAATTTATCGTCAACGTCGTGATATAGACGATCCTTTAATTATTGCTTTATGTGAGGCTGCATGCTCTGGGGTTAAAGCTCTTGGTATAAACATGGGAGCTGCCCATGTAGAGCTACGCTTAGATGCCAATAACTTACCTTATGTAATTGAGATCGGTGCTCGTATAGGTGGGGCAGGTGTTTCCCATTTTATTGTGGAGCAAGGTACAGGGATTTCATTTGGAAAACTATGTATGAATGCTGCTTTAGCTGAACAAAACTTAGATCTTCCCAATATACTCCCAGCTGAAAAAGTGGCGGCAAATTACATCATTCCTCTTCGTGGTCATGGACGGTTTTCTGGATTTTTAGGTCTAGATAAGGTTGCACAGCATCCATTAACTGCTAGAACCATAATTTTCTTTGAAACCGATCATATTTCACCACCTCCACCAGCGTTTGGTGGATATCCTGGTTTTATTTTCTCTGTTCATTCCTCAAACGAAGAAGCTTGTGATTACCATAAATGGCTTGATGACACCTTAAGCATCATATGGAAACGCCACGTTGAGCAATAGCTTAATAGAGATATTTTCCTTGCCCTTAACTTTGATATAAATCTCATCAATACAGATGGAGCTTCAATGCGGTTTTCTAAAATTTCGCGAACACTGTGGGCAGCAGAAGGAATGGAAAATTTCTTTAAATTCAACACATTCAGTTTTTAAATCAAGTTCAGTACTTAAAAAATATTCTGACAGTTGTTGTTTAAAATATAGAACAAGGCATTGCCATTGTCTTGTTTGTAAAATAGGCATAAAATGTAATTTTAAATCAGATTAGGGCAGGTAAGATTTTTTCTTTCTTTAGAGTGGGGAAGGAGGTCAAATTAAACTTCATTGAAATACACAAAACCTTGAAAAAAATCGATTTTTTGAAAATAGCAGAGGTAAATAATAAACGATATGCGTGAAATTTTGAATCATTTTGATATGCCGTTGAAGAAAAATCATTCCGTTCAAAAAACGCAAAAGCTTTCATACCAGTCACTCCCTAAACGCTTTTATAGAGAAGTGAAGATCGCTTGTGAGGAGGGGGGCTTTTCTCTCTTGTTAGATGGATATCCAGTTAAAACGCCGGCAAAACGTCCTTTTCTCGTGCCAAAAGAAGCATGTGCTGCATTAGTAGCACAGGAATTTGAAAGTCAAAAGCAAGTTATTGATCCAGTAAAAATGCCGATTACGCGTCTTGTTAACACTGTTATTGATGGTGTAGCTGATGATATGCAAGTTATTTTCGAAGACTTGTTGCGTTTTGTTGCCTGCGATATGATCTTTTATCGTGCACAAACACCAAAAGAACTGGTACAGCGGCAGTGTAAAAATTGGGATCCTTTACTGGATTGGGCAGAAGAAAAACTTGGTTCACGATTTTATTTGACAGAAGGCCTTATGCATATTGAACAACCACGTGAAGCTATTCAAGCTGTGAGCAATTATTTACGTACAATACAGTCTCCTTATATGCTTGCCGCACTTCATACGATGACAACTTTAACAGGATCAGCTCTCATTGCTCTCGCTTTTACTGCTGGGAAAATAAATTCCGATCATGCTTGGAATATTGCGCATTTGGATGAAAATTGGATGATGGAACAATGGGGAATTGATGAAGAAGCAATGGCGCGCCGAGCGCATAAGCAAGCTGATTTTAATGCTGCAGCTGTAATTATTACGACTTTTTTGTCGGAATAAATAACAATTGAATCAATAACTTATTTTAAAAAAAGGGATGTTTTTATTATTGATTCATTTACGTTGTTTTTAGTCATTATCTAGCATTTTTGTAGTTTTTTTATCGCATCTAAGATGAGTTTTTGCGATGAACATACTTTGTAAAGTCAAATTTTTCATTTTTTATGCATGCGCACTCATTTGCCAAATCACGGTATTTCTATGATTTAGGAGGATTGATTTTTATTTTTTCAACTCTAGGAAATCCTTCCACCGGTTATGTTTAAGATATGCTTCATATGATCGTAAATAAAATACTATTGATGGTTGTAAAAAAGAGCACTATCGCTTTCAATAGAGTATTTTTTCTAGCATTTGTAGTGGTTATCGACTCTTTAGGGTAAAATTAGGGAGTATATCATTATCGGGTTTGCCTCTGCTTTTTTCTTTTGGTTGATTTGCATACCTTCAATCTTACAATTTTTTGCCAATGCGGCTCCTTGGCTTTTTATAATTGGTTAGAATTTTGATTTACTGAGGTTTTTTGGAAAGTTAGGCTATCGACGTAATAATTGGGGGAGGCATAAGTATTTAAAATGGTATTTGCATCGATACCTTGAAACAAAGCAGATGGTATTTTCTCAAGGAATATAAGTTTTTAATTGGTGACTCTATGGTTTGCATTGCTGATATATTTAAAGGCATGGCATAAAAAGAGGGTAAAAGGAGGCGAATTTATAGCCTTGGAAACTTATTGTTTTGGATACAGTCAACTAAATTTATAAAAGCACATCGGAAAAATGCCCATTGGGCTTTTTTAGGGGGGGGAGAATACCACACAAAAAAATGGAGATGAAGAATCTCCATTTTTAAATTGAAAAGAATAGCTTATTTTCTAAACAGAGTAGTACATATCGAATTCAATAGGATGTGGGGTTGTTTCATAGCGCAAAACTTCTTGCATTTTCAATTCAATAAAAGAATTAATTTGATCGTCGTCAAAGACATCCCCAGCTTTAAGAAAGCTGCGATCTTTATCAAGCGCTTCAAGAGCTTCGCGTAGACTTCCTGAGACTGTAGGGATTTCTTTGAGTTCTTTGGGGGGTAGATCATAAAGGTCTTTATCCATAGCCTGTCCAGGATGAATTTTATTTTTAATGCCATCAAGGCCAGCCATTAAGAGGGCCGAAAATGCCAAATACGGATTTGCTGTTGGATCTGGAAAACGCACTTCTACGCGTTTTGAATTTGGTGAAGAACTCATTGGAATACGGCAAGAGGCAGAGCGATTGCGTGCAGAATAAGCAAGCAAGACAGGAGCTTCATAACCAGGAACCAAGCGCTTATAAGAATTGGTGGATGGATTGGTGAAGGCATTGATTGCTTTTGCATGCTTAATAATACCACCAATAAAGAAGAGACAGGTTTCCGATAGACCGGCATATTCATTTCCAGCGAAGATTGGCTTGCCATCTTTCCAAATGGATATGTGTACATGCATACCTGAACCGTTATCACCAAAAACCGGTTTTGGCATGAACGTTGCTGTTTTTCCGTAGCTGTTTGCTATTTGATGCACAACATATTTAAAAATTTGCATTTTATCAGCTTCGCGAATGAGAGTATCAAAACGAATGCCCAATTCATGTTGTGCTGCTGCCACTTCATGATGATGCTTTTCAACCTGAACCCCCATATCTTTTAGTGCTGTAAGCATTTCAGAGCGCATATCTTGGCAGGAATCAATCGGAGGAACCGGAAAATAACCGCCCTTCATTCGCGGACGGTGACCCAGATTGCCACTCTCATATTCAGTGTCATCATTCGATGGAAGTTCACTTGAATCGAGTCTAAATCCGGTGTTGTAAGGATCAGTCTTATAGCGCACATCATCAAAGATAAAAAATTCTGCTTCCGGACCTACATTGATTGTATCTCCAATTCCTAAAGATTTCATATAAACTTCAGCCCTTTTAGCAATAGAACGAGGGTCTCTGCGGTAGAATTCTCCAGAAACAGGATCAAGCACGTCACAAAATATGACCAAAGTAGATTGAGCAAAAAAAGGGTCAATATGGGCTGTCTCTGGATCTGGCATCAATGCCATGTCGGATTCATTAATTGTTTTCCATCCGCAAATTGAAGAACCATCAAACATAACGCCATCGCTAAATGTATCTTCGCTGATTTCCGCAATATCCATTGTAACGTGATGCAACTTTCCTCGTGGGTCAGTAAAGCGCAAATCGACAAAACGTACGTCATTGTCTGCAATCTGTTTGAGAATATCTGATGCGGTTGTCATATTGAATTTCCTTATTGGACTGAGTGGATAAAAAGGGTGAAAAACATTTGTGGATATTAAAGGGCATCAATGCCGGATTCGCTAGTACCAATACGAATAGCCTCATCGATAGAGGAAACGAATATTTTTCCATCTCCTATATGTTTTGTTTGAGCTGCTTTACGTATTGTGTTGACGACTTCTTCCAATTTTTCATCGGCAACAACAATTTCAATTTTTACTTTGGGTAGAAAATCAACAACATATTGAGCACCGCGATAAAGTTCTGTATGTCCTTTTTGACGACCAAAACCCTTTGCTTCTGTTACGGTAAGACCATGTAATCCAATTTTTTGAAGCGCTTCTTTCACTTCATCAAGTTTGAAAGGTTTTATAATGGCTTCAATTTTTTTCATACTGAAATTATCTCCAACGTTATTTTTCTTTATTAGACTGCACCACATTATATTGACAACAGTGATATGTGCCAACAGATACTTTCTACACGGAAAAGTCAAAAATTATGTACTTCCTGTGTTCTTTTTGAAAAGATTTTTTTGTCGTATAGATATGGAGTGATGTTGTTTTAGGGGAAAAGGATGCAAGGCTTGTAAAATACTAAAATGATACAATAAGAGATTTTTGGCTTTCTTTTTTCTCATTATACCATAAAGATATGTATGTATTTTGTAATTTGAGGACTCTTTTAAGAGTTAGAATTACATAAAGGACGGCGTAGCAAAATTTCTTTCAGAAATTTTCCGGTATAGGAAGCGGGAACATTGATAATATCTTCAGGTCGCCCAATTGCAACGATTTCACCTCCACTATCTCCGCCTTCTGGTCCTAAGTCAATAATCCAGTCGGCTGTTTTTATGACTTCAAGATTATGCTCAATGACTGCAACTGTATTGCCTTGCTCAACGAGTTCATGGAGCACTTCAAGAAGCTTAGAAATATCGTGAAAATGAAGACCCGTTGTTGGTTCGTCCAAAATGTAAAGTGTTTGCCCTGTTGTCTTGCGTGAAAGCTCTTTTGCAAGTTTTACACGTTGGGCTTCTCCCCCAGAAAGTGTTGTAGCTTGCTGTCCTACTTTGATATAGCCAAGTCCAACTTTTACGAGGGTCTTCATTTTGTTGTGAATAGCAGGCACAGCTTGAAAAAATTCCTCTGCTTTTTCGATTGTCATATCGAGGACATCGGCTATGGATTTTTCTTTGAATTTTATTTCTAGTGTTTCTCGATTATAACGTTTTCCTTGACAGACATCGCAGGTAACATAGACATCTGGTAAAAAGTGCATTTCAATTTTGATAACTCCATCACCCTGACACGCTTCGCAGCGACCTCCTTTAACATTAAATGAAAAACGCCCTGCGTGATAACCGCGGGCTTTTGATTCTGGAAGTTCGGCAAACCACTCGCGAATTGGAGTAAAGGCGCCTGTATAGGTCGCTGGATTCGAGCGTGGGGTGCGTCCAATGGGAGATTGGTTTATATCGATAACTTTATCAAGAAATTCTAATCCTTCAATTTTGTCGTAGCTTGCTGGATTTTGATGACTTCCCATGATATGGCGTGATGCAGCTTTGAAAAGGGTTTCAATGAGGAATGTTGATTTTCCTCCTCCTGAAACGCCCGTTACGCAGGTGAAGGTCCCAAGAGGGATATTAGCGCTGATATTTTTAAGATTATTGCCTCGAGCACCAATTATTTTGAGTGTTTTTGATTTCGATATTTTGCGTCGTTGAGGAGGAATGTCCACAGCCATTTTTCCCGAGAGATATTGACCTGTGAGAGAGGAGGGATTTTCCATAATTTCCTGAGGAGTACCTTGAGCTATGATTTCGCCACCATGAACGCCTGCGGCTGGACCAATATCAACCACATGGTCTGCACTCAGAATAGCATCTTCATCATGTTCAACAACGATAACTGTATTGCCAAGATCACGCAGATGACGCAGCATTTCCAAGAGACGTTCATTATCGCGTTGGTGTAAACCGATCGATGGTTCATCCAAAATATAAAGGACGCCCGTGAGACCAGAGCCAATTTGAGATGCTAATCGAATACGTTGGCTTTCTCCACCTGAAAGTGTGCCAGAACTCCGAGATAAGGTAAGATATTCAAGACCTACATGGTTTAAAAACGCTAGACGTTCACGAATTTCTTTTAAAATACGGACCGCGATATTCTGCTGTTTTTCAGTCAGATGTTGATGAATGTTCGCAAACCAATTATCTGCTTTTGAGATGGAAAGCTCTGATATTTGTCCAATATGCATGCCGTTGATTTTGACAGCAAGCGCCTCTGGTTTTAAACGATAACCATGACACTCAGGACAGGGTGAAGAAGACATATAACGCTCTATTTCTTCACGTAACCACGTAGAATCGGTTTCTTTCCAGCGTCGCTCCAAGTTCGGGATAACACCTTCAAAGTATTGAGACGGTGTATGCGTGCTCAAATCATTTTTATAGACAAAGGAGCTTGCTTTTCTTTTGGTGCCATAGAGAATAGCATGCTGCGCTTCTTCTGAGAGTGTGGACCATTTATCTGTAAGTTTAAATCCATAAATTTTACCCAGTGATTCTAAGATTTTGTTATAGGAGAGTGAGGATGATTTAGACGAAGGGGCAATTGCTCCGGCTTCTAATGTGAGATTTTCATTTGGTATGATGCTTGTAGGATCGATTGCTTTTTTCGTGCCAAGTCCATCGCAAAGAGGGCAAGCGCCAAAAGGGCTATTGAATGAAAATAGCCGTGGTTCAATTTCAGGGATAGAAAATCCAGAGATCGGGCAAGAAAATTTTTCTGAGAAAATAAGCCGCTTGTGTGTTTCATTTTTTGATTTATTGGCAGATTCCTTCGTGGTTTCTTTCTGTCCCAAAGGTTGGTCTGCCATTTCAGCAACGGCAAGCCCATTTGCTAGCTGTAAACAGGTTTCTATACTATCAGCTAAGCGAGGAGCAATGTCATTACGGACAACAATACGGTCCACTACTACATCGATGTCATGTTTATACTTTTTATCAAGAGGAGGAATATCAGGAATTTCATAAAAATTTCCATCAACTTTAGCACGCTGAAATCCTTTTTTTAAAAGTTCTGTTAACTCTTTCTTATATTCTCCTTTTCGTCCACGTACCAAGGGTGCCATAATAAAAATTCGTGTTCCTTCTGGTAGGTCCATAATTTGATCAACCATTTGACTTACGGTCTGACTTTCAATAGGAAGTCCTGTAGCTGGAGAATGAGGAACACCAATACGTGCAAAGAGAAGGCGCATATAGTCGTGAATTTCAGTAACAGTTCCTACCGTCGAACGAGGATTGCGGCTGGTTGTTTTTTGTTCAATGGAAATAGCAGGGGAAAGACCATCTATTTGATCGACATCTGGTTTTTGCATCACTTCCAGAAATTGACGTGCATAAGCAGAAAGGCTTTCAACATAGCGACGTTGGCCTTCAGCGTAAATTGTATCAAAAGCTAAGGATGATTTACCTGATCCAGAAAGCCCTGTTATGACGATCAATTTGTCACGAGGGAGATCTAAATCAATATTTTTAAGGTTATGTTCACGTGCGCCGCGAATGGAGATGTATTTCTGATAGGTCATGTCTATCCTTGGCATATGCGACAAAAATTGAACACTCCTAAGTGAAATAAAACTGTTTCGTTAGAATTACAATGTGTTTCATTATATTTTAACGCGGAAAGAGACGGCAAGTTCTGTGGAAAGAGAGAAAAGAGAGCAGCTTTTTATTTTTAGGAATGGAATAAACTATACCTTGTTGTCATCTTTTGTTATAATCGCCCGATTTATGATTTTGGAGTTTATGCGATGGCTGGTAGCCTTAATAAAGTTATTTTGATTGGTAATCTCGGTGCTGATCCTGAAATTCGTCGTTTGAATTCTGGCGATCAAGTGGCAAATTTGCGTATTGCTACTTCAGAAAGTTGGCGTGATCGTAATACGAATGAGCGTAAAGAGCGCACGGAGTGGCATAGTATCGTTATTTTTAATGAAAATCTTATCAAAGTTGTTGAACAATACTTAAAAAAGGGAAGCAAAATTTATATTGAAGGCCAGTTGCAGACGCGCAAATGGCAAGATCAAAATGGTAATGACCGTTATACGACGGAAGTTGTTTTGCAAAAATATCGTGGTGAATTACAAATGCTTGATGGACGAAACATGAGTGGTGGAGAACAAATGCAAGGGGCAACTCAGTCGAGCAGCCGTTATGGCAGTGGTGATTTTGGGGACAGTAGCTTAAATCAGAGAGATGTTTTTGCTCAGAATAATAACCAGTCGGAAGAGAGTTTTTCGCACAAATTAGATGATGATGTGCCTTTTTGATGATTTGTTTCAGATCTTAAAAGTTTAGGAAAGGTGGTTCCGTTTATTTTATCTGTGATTTTTAACATAAATAAATAACATGTTGAAAATTATTGTTAAATTTCTTCTCTGTTTCAGGGGAGAAAGTGGTGTTTTCGCATGTTTTTCGGTATATAAAGAGTCAAATGATTCTTTTTTGAAAGTCTTGAAGCTGTGACCGATCTTACTCCACACCCAGAACGTGATGTGCTGACCGGTATTGAACCAGTCAGTATTATTGATGAAATGCAACGCTCCTATCTCGATTATGCGATGAGTGTGATTGTTTCGCGTGCACTTCCTGATGTGCGTGATGGTCTTAAACCTGTTCATAGGCGTATTCTTCACGCTATGAATGAGATGGGGCTTGCTTTTAATAAATCTTATCGTAAGTCTGCGGGTGTTGTCGGTGAGGTTATGGGGAAATTCCATCCTCATGGTGATGCTTCAATTTATGATGCGTTGGTCCGTATGGCGCAGGATTTCTCTTTGCGAAATCCATTAATTGATGGTCAAGGAAATTTTGGTTCTGTTGATGGGGATCCGCCTGCCGCGATGCGCTATACAGAGTGTCGTTTAGAAAAAGTTTCGGAAGAGCTTTTAGCTGATATTGATAAAGATACAGTTGATTTTCAGGATAATTATGATGGGCGTGAACGTGAGCCTATAGTTTTACCGGCGCGTTTTCCTAATCTTTTGGTTAATGGGTCAGGGGGGATTGCCGTGGGAATGGCAACCAATATTCCTCCCCATAACCTTGGTGAAATCGTTGATGGTTGTATTGCCTTGATTGATAATCCCGATATAACGCTTGATGAGATCATTAAAATTATTCCTGGTCCTGATTTTCCTACCGGTGGCATTATCCTTGGACATTCTGGTGTCCGTTTGGCTTATGAAACAGGGCGCGGTTCAATTATTATGCGTGGTAAGGTTGATATTGAAGAAATTCGCAATGGTCGACAGGCAATCATTGTGAGCGAGATACCTTATCAAGTTAATAAAGCAACGATGATTGAGAAAATGGCCGAATTGGTGCGTGATAAACGCATCGAAGGAATCTCTGACTTGCGTGACGAATCTGACCGTGATGGATATCGCGTTGTTATTGAGCTGAAGAAAGATGTTGTTGCGGAAGTTGTTTTGAACCAATTGTATCGTTATACACCGCTGCAAACTTCTTTTGGTTGTAATATGGTTGCGTTGAACGGCGGAAAACCTGAACAGATGACGTTGCTTGATATGCTTCGTGCATTTGTTTCTTTTCGAGAAGAGGTGGTAAGTCGGCGCACAAAATATCTTTTGCGTAAAGCACGTGAGCGTGCGCATGTTTTGGTTGGCCTTGCACTTGCTGTTGCTAATATTGATGAAATTATAGCGCTCATTCGCAAAGCACCAGATCCACAGACAGCGCGTGCACAATTAATGGAACGGCGCTGGCCGGCTGCTGATGTGGCGTCTTTGATTAAACTTATTGATGATCCCCGTCATATTATTCATGAGGATCATACTTATAATTTATCCGAAGAACAGGCGCGTGCTATTTTGGAATTGCGCTTGCAAAGATTGACAGCTCTTGGGCGTGATGAAATTGCTGATGAATTGAATAAAATTGGCGTAGATATTACCGATTATCTTCATATCTTGGCATCGCGTTCACGCATCATGGGTATTGTTAAAGATGAGCTCAGTGCTCTTCGTGAGTCCTTCGCAACGCCTCGACGCACCGTATTTGGTTTTGGTAGCGCTGAGATGGATAGTGAAGATCTGATTGCGCCTGAAGATATGGTGGTAACGGTTAGTCATAGTGGTTATATTAAGCGTGTGCCTCTCAATACATACCGTGCGCAGCGGCGCGGTGGTAAAGGGCGTTCTGGTATGTCCACGAAGGATGCGGATTTTGTAACGCGTTTGTTTGTCGTTAATACACATACACCGGTTCTTTTCTTTTCTTCACGTGGGATTGTTTATAAGGAAAAAGTTTGGCGTTTGCCACTTGGTACACCGCAATCGCGCGGGCGAGCGCTGATCAACATGCTTCCTTTACAGCAAGGTGAGCGAATAACAACGATTATGCCCCTACCAGAAGACGAAGCGAATTGGAGTGCACTGGATGTGATGTTTGCAACGACGCGTGGAACTGTGCGCCGTAATAAATTATCAGATTTTGTTCAGGTTAATCGCAATGGCAAAATTGCAATGAAACTTGATGAAGAAGATGAAATTCTTTCTGTAGAAACTTGCACAGAACACGATGATGTTGTTCTAACAACGGCTAATGGACAATGTATTCGTTTTCCAGTTCTTGAGGTTCGTGTTTTTGCTGGGCGTAATTCGGTAGGAGTGCGTGGTATCAATTTGGCGAACGGTGATAAAGTTATTTCAATGACAATTTTAGAGCATGTCGAGGCAACGTCGGTTGAGCGTGCTGCTTATATCAAGCGTGCGATTAATGAACGACGTGCAGCGGGTGCAGATGCTGAAGATATCTTAGCTCTTGATGAAGAGGATGAAGGAACTGAGACAGAGTTAACAGATGAACGCTATGCAGAACTTAATGCTCGTGAGCAAATGCTTTTGACGGTGAGTGAATTTGGTTATGGAAAACGTTCTTCATCATATGAATTCCGGATTTCGGGACGTGGTGGAAAAGGAATTCGTGCGACAGATCCCTCTAAGACGGCTGAAATTGGTCAATTAGTGGCAGCTTTTCCAGTGAAGGCGCAAGATCAAATTATGTTGGTATCAGATGGAGGGCAGCTTATTCGCGTCCCTGTTGAGGGTATTCGTATAGCTGGTCGTTCAACTAAAGGGGTGACAATTTTTAATACAGCTGAGGGTGAAAAAGTTGTATCGGTTGAGCGTATTTCTGAAGCTGAAGATGATGATAACCAATTAGATGATGAAGCTGAAAAGCATTCTGATACAGTTGATATAAGTGAAGAGACATAATTTTGAAGGGTATCGAGTAAAATGATGAAAATTGCTCTTTATGCAGGTTCCTTCGATCCTCTTACAAATGGTCATCTTGATGTTTTGCGTGGCAGTCTCTTTGTGGCCGACAAGGTGGTTATGGCTATAGGTATACAGGCTAAAAAAAAACCACTTTTTAGTTTTGAAGAACGTGTTGATTTAATTACGCAGGTCGGGAAAGATTTGTTAAATATAGGCCCTGATCGGTTGCAGATTATTTCGTTTAATACTCTTTTAATTGATAAGGCTCGTGAAATTGGTGCTTCATTTCTTATTCGTGGATTGCGTGATGGTACTGATCTCGATTATGAAATGCAAATGGCGGGAATGAATGGCGTCATGGCTCCTGAATTGCAGACTATTTTTTTACCAGCGAGTGTTTCAGGACGTGCAATAACTTCTACATTGGTGCGTCAGATTGCCTCTATGGGAGGTGATGTGACACCTTTTGTGCCTCCAAATGTTGTCAGAGCTTTGCGCTTAAAATTTTAATCTTTCAAGGGAGAATGATTGTGTATCTTAAAATTCTTGCTGTTTTAGCATGTCTTTTTTGTTTTTTTTCATTGAGTGCTGTGGCTGATGATTCTAACATAGTTGGTGATTCTAACCTTCTTGTTTTATCTCTTAAGAATGGAGATGTGGTTGTTCGTCTTCGTCCTGATCTCGCACCAAAGCATGTTGCACAAATCAAGAAGTTAACAAAAGAAGGTGCTTACAACAATGTTGTATTTCACCGTGTTATTCCAGGTTTTATGGCACAGACTGGTGATGTAAAGTTTGGGAAAAAGGGCAGTGCAGATTTTGACCCTAAACGCGTTGGTATGGGTGGTTCCGATTATCCTAATATACCAGCGGAATTTTCAAAACAGCCCTTTAAACGTGGCACTGTTGGGATGGCACGTGCACAAGATCCAAATTCCGCTAATTCTCAATTCTTCATTTGTTTTGATGACGCTACTTTTTTAAATGGTCAGTATACTGTTGTCGGAGAAGTCATAAAGGGAATGGAGGTTGTTGATCAAATTAAAAAAGGGGCCACAAGTAATAATGGATCTGTAAAAGATCCTGATGTTATTTATGCTGCCACTTTACAAACTGATAAGTGAAGCAAAGGAGTTTAGCCATATGACTGAGGTCAAAGATTTAGAAAATACCTTAATTCTTGAAACGACGAAAGGTAGGGTTGTTATTGCGCTCTTTGCTGATTTAGCTCCTAGTCATGTTGCACGTGTTAAAGAACTCGTGCGTGAAGGTGCTTATGATAATGTTGTTTTTCATCGTGTTATTGATGGTTTTATGGCTCAAACTGGTGATGTGCAATTTGGGAAAAAAGACAGTAAAAAATTCAATTTATCACGTGTGGGGACGGGTGGTTCAGAGAAACCCGATTTAACAGCAGAGTTTTCGAATCTTGCTCATAAGCGTGGTACGGTTTCTATGGCACGTAGTCAGAGCCCCAATTCCGCTAATTCTCAGTTTTTTATCTGCTTTGCGGATGCTCCTTGGCTTGATCGTCAATATTCCATATGGGGGCAGGTTGTTGAAGGTATGGAAAATATCGATCAAATTAAGCGTGGTGAACCTGTTGTGGAACCCGATGCAATTCTTAAAGCCACAATCGCTGCGGATGTGAAATAGTATAAGCTGTATCGATTTCAACCGTGAGATCACTAAATAAAGGTATTTCCGTCTGTGTTTGGGTGCGGTGGAGATCAGTTGTTGTGATTTTGGTCTCTATGAGAGGTTCTGGCTTCTATATGCTTGCTCTTCATATCAAGTTTTTTCGCTTTTAGGTTCAGTGGAATGGTGGGGGGCGCTGTTTGCTATTCTTACCAATGTTGCTTTCCAATAGGAGCTTATTCTGGAGCTTGGAAGCTTACATGACTGTGCGGCTTGTTTGTACTGAGTACGGCTAGACAGTTCGATAGTGCTAACTATTCGAGGGTTAATTGCTTCTTACAGTTGTTTTGTACTTGATGAAAGTTTGTCTGCATTCACTATTTTTATGTAAACAGAATTTTTAAGGTCCGAATTATTGAGTATAACAGCTTGTACTGAAGTTTGCTTGCTTAGATGAGAGAATAATTTTGCTTTTTTCAAAAGCAGATATGAAGAGTTTTTTTATGTCGATTTTTTCTGAAAATTCTCAATGCATGGAGGCGGTATTTAAACACTATGAAAATTATATGATTAGAGTCATAAGTGTTTTATTGATGTTAACTGTTACTGAGAATTTTAGCACATATATTTTTACTGCTATATTGGTCAAACTGCGGATAAGATATTGAATATAAAAAATATAAAGCTCTTTGTACTTGTAAAAAAACAGCAAAGCTACGAGAGCTAATGCTTTGCATTTTACCAAGAAATTGCTAGACAGATTCAGAAATTGTTTACATTTTATATAAACACGAAAATTTTTTGTTTGTGAAAGTAAAAGGTACTTGAGGTGATACAAATGTATTCGGGAGTTTCTTTTTCCATGGTTAAGCCTTCTAGGCATTATTGAGCCAGAATGTATGGAAATAAGATCATTGGTTTTGAAATAAAAGTCCTACGATTATTTTAAATTGTGATGGATGGATGCAGGTATTTTGTGGTGTTATGTTGTCAGGTGTTTTCGGTATTTTGATAAAACGAAATTATTACTTTCGTTATTGTGATTTCTTGGTGGCATAATTGCATTTACCCTATTTAATTTTTATGCTGACTACAAGTATTTAGCGAATCAAAAATCAATCCGTAAAGCTTACGACGATGCTATCAAGAGAAAGATATCCCTTTTCTTTCTATAGCAATATGGATTTATGAAAGCAAAAAGACGAAAGTGATGATAAAGACATTTCACTATAAAAAAATTGCTCAAGATGGATGTGCGCGTCGTGGCGAAATTATAACAGGACGTGGGTGTATTCGCACACCGGCATTTATGCCAGTTGGGACGGCAGGAACCGTCAAAGCTATGTATATGGATCAGATACGTGCTCTTGGGGCAGATATCATTTTGGGCAATACTTATCATTTAATGTTGCGTCCAGGAGCTGAGCGTGTTGCACGCTTAGGAGGGCTCCATGAATTTTCACGCTGGTCTGGACCTATTTTGACGGACTCTGGTGGATTTCAGGTTATGTCACTGGCGGGAATCCGTAAAATTACCGAACAAGGCGTGATTTTCCGCTCTTACATTAATGGAGCGTACTATGAAATGAGTCCAGAGCGTTCTATCGAAATTCAATGGCTTCTTAATGCGGATATCCAGATGCAGTTGGATCAATGTATTGCATTACCTGCAAGTGAAAAAGAAATAGAAGCTGCTATGGAACTTTCATTGCGGTGGGCGCAGCGTTGTAAAACAGCTTTTGGTGATCAACCGAGCAAAGCACTGTTTGGTATTGTTCAAGGCGGTGATAATATGAAATTGCGTGAACGCTCTGCCCAAGCATTAAAAGAGATGGATTTAAAAGGCTATGCTATTGGAGGGCTTGCTGTTGGTGAACCACAGAGTGTTATGACTGCTGTATTGGATGCTACTTGCCCGATTTTGCCAGAGGATAAGCCGCGCTATCTCATGGGAGTGGGAACACCTGATGACATTTTGCAAAGTGTTGCTCGTGGTATTGATATGTTTGACTGTGTTATGCCGACGCGTGCAGGACGTCATGGTTTAGCTTTTACACGCTTTGGAAGAATTAATTTGCGTAATGCACGTTATGCAGAGGATCGACTCCCTCTTGATGCTGAGTCGCTTTGTCCTGCTGCTTCTGATTATAGTTGTGCTTATTTACATCATTTGATTAAATCTGGTGAATCTCTTGGTGGTATGTTGTTGACATGGAATAATCTCTTTTATTATCAACAGCTTATGCAAGGAATTCGTGATGCGATTGATGCAGGATGTTATGCTGATTTTTGTGCTGAAACACGCGCTTTATGGATGCAAGGACGCTAAAGCAATGACCATAATGTATGGCATCTACCCTTTTCATGTTGCTCAGTTTATTTGTGTTAAGTGTTGTTGCTAAAAATGAAGTTAGACATGCTTTTTAAAAGCATAAAATTACGCTTCCCTAAAAGATGAATGCGCAGTTTTATCGGGGCCATATTTTCTTTACAACTGTAATACTAAACAGAAACTGTTACTCCGGTACGCGTTACCTGATCCGGAGAAAAACAGTTTGTTTCTGTTTCTGCTGACTGTTTAGATCAACAATGTTAATGAGGAGTTAGCGAACCCTTAAAGAAGTATAAAAATTGCGTTTTTATAGGATTCTTTGTGTTTTTTTTTCATTAAAAACTAAAGTTTTATAAAAGGTATTTTCTTTAGGAGGAGAGATGATTTAGTTTAAATTGAAAGCTAAAAAATGTAAACGGTTAATATTTTAAAGTTCTGGGCTTATTTTTTTGGGTAACAATATTCTCGTAACGAAGTTCTATTTAAGTTACGGAATATTGCAGCGACCATGTCGTTAAAAACAAATTCTGTTTATATATGCACCTTATAATGTGCCATTACGAAGGAGAATTAAAGCTGTTGTTCTTTTGTTGTGGAGATGATTTGAATGCTTCGTTGGAAAGTTTTAGCCATCAGTATAAGAAGAATTTGAGTTCATTTGTGCATATTACAGATATTTACAATTAAAGTGTCACTATACAGAAATGATGACAATGAGAAATTCTCATAAAAAAAATATTTTTGCATCAGGGATTGATTCTAGAACACGGCGTTTGGCAATTTTAGCTCTTGCGGTTGGAAGTTTTGCTATTGGCACCGCTGAATTTGTTGCAATGGGATTACAGCCGGAGATGGCACGGAGTTCATCTGTTGATATTCCTACAGCTGGTCAATACATTTCTGCTTATGCGCTGGGGGTTGTAATTGGAGCACCTCTTTTAGCTATTGCAACAGCTAAGTTACCACGCAAGACTGTTTTGATAGGGTTGATGTGTTTTTATGCACTGGCAAATATTGCGAGTGCCTTTTTTGCTGATTTTAGCATATTAGTAGCATTACGGTTTATCAGTGGACTTCCACATGGAATCTATTTCGGTCTTGCGACTATGGTTGCGGCTTCAATGGTGGAAACGAATGAACGTTCTAAAGCTGTTGGTTGTGTTATGCTTGGTTTAACAATTGCGACGGTTTTTGGAGCACCGGCTGCCACTTGGATTGGGCAGCTTGTTGGTTGGCAGATTGCTTTTATCCTTGTAGGAGCTGTTGCTTTATTGTGTTGTTTGCTTATTTGGGAGTTTTTACCTTCTGTTTTAAATGTTTCAAAAACAAGCCCTCTGCGTGAACTGGGGGCACTAAAGCAAAAACAGGTGTGGTTTCTTTTGGCCATGGTTTCGGTTGGTTCTTCAGGATTATTTTCTGTTTTCACTTATATTAAGTCAACATTAATGCATATTTCTGGTGTTTCGCTTGATTGGGTACCCTTTATTATGCCGTTAGTTGGATTAGGAATGGTTGTAGGCAATCTTTTGGGGCCTAAATTGGCGGCTAAAATTGGTACTTCGCCAATGATATTTTTTGCTATGCTTTGGAGTACATTTGTCTTTTTTCTTTTTTTCTTCTTATCCACTGCTCCGTTTATGGCAGCATTAGGATGTTTTCTTGTTGGTACTTCTTTTGCTGCTATGCCTTCTATACAAACAAAAATTATGGATGTTTCTCTTCATGGACAGATTTTGGCGGGAGCGTTAATGCAATCTGCTTTTAATATTGCTAATGCCCTTGGAGCAGAAGCAGGAGCATGGGTTTTAAAACTGGGATATAGTTATGAATATACTGCTATTTTGGGTGGTATTTTAACTCTGTTGGGATTATTGATTTTTTGTTTTTCATGGTACATGGAAAAACGTGATCAACATCTCTCTTCGTTATGAAGGTTTCTTGAAAAGAAGGGGTATTTTTTCATTTATCTCATTATTTGATTGGTCGGTTGATTTTTTTGTATGCTGTAGGAAACGCGCAAAGCAAATGGAATACCAAGACAGAATAAAAGACTGATAAATGTTGCAAGAAGAGCTTTTGCTGCGAAAATCATTCCTGCTATTCCTCCAGGATTAGAAAGTCCAGCGATATTAGTAATTGTTCCTGCTAATGTTGCACTAAGAGCTATTGAGAATAACTGTACGGAGGTGAGGGATTCACCGGCACGCAGAGCATCTCTATCGCTAGCGCATTGTAGTATTCTTGTTAGCAGGTGCGGCCACGCTATGCCAGAACTAAGCCCGATAGCAAACAATGCTAAGCAAATGATAAAAGTATATTCTAGTTTAGGAGTTTCTGTTGGAATAAACCATAAAAGGATGCTCATGCCTATAAGGCTGAATATGGGGGAATATAAAATAAGACTAGGAATTTTTTTTGCAGATGCACCGGCACTTGATACAGAGCCACATGTCCAACCAATACTCATTAATGCTGCCATATAGCCAGCAATAAGTGGATCGTGTCCATGAAGCTTTTGAAGAAATAGCGGAAAATAAAGTTCTGTGCCATACACTACTGTCGTTATGATGAGTATCAGTGAATAAAGAGAAAAAAATTCAGAAGAGAGCGAAAAGGTTTTACAGGGCAACATAGGATGACGCGTATATGATTCAATCTTCGCTAGAACAAAGAGAAGACTAAATCCGATAACTAGTCCGCTGATTTGCGCAATTGCAGTATTCATAGTCCCTCCCGCAGAAATGATGATAATCAATAAGATAAGTATGAGAAGTTGAGGGAAGGGTAGATGGGATTTAGGGATATAATTTTCATTTTCTTTTGGTAAAACTTTAAGGGCTATGAGTGAGAAAATTATTGCTAATAAGCCGATGAGCCAAAAAGATGCTCTCCATATACCATAATGTATAGAGATACCGCCAATAGCGGGTCCTAAAAAGGTCGATACTCCCCACATTAGAGAAATAACACTTAATGCATGTGACCATAAAGGCGGACTAAAAACAATACGTACCATAGAGTAAGATAGGGATAGCAAAGAACCGCTTCCGAATCCTTGAACAAAGCGTCCTATTAAAAATAGTGGCATAGTAGATGCAATGCTGCATATGAAAGTGCCAATGGTAAAGATGAGCCCAGAGATAACATAAGCTTTGCGAGGACCTATTTTGCCTAATATTTTTGTTGCAAGTGAAGTGCCTAGGAGTGATGCTGTAATAAAAACAGTAGCCACCCAAGAATAATACAACTCACTGCCAATATCGTTCATCAGAGAGGGCAAAATAGTAACAACAATGTAAACGTTGGTAGCGTGTAACATAACACCGCCTGTAAACGTTAAAAAGCGAACACCATTTCCACCCAATAAAAGTGTAGACCAGCTTTGTTTTTTCACTGTTTTTGCTATTTAGTAAAAAATGACCTTTTTTATTTATAAAGCAGTTGCTTGAATTTGCCAAGAAAAGATTCAAAGCTCTCCTTTCGTAGAGCTTTGAAGTTAAAATAAATTATGATTCAATTAAGCATTGCTTTTTTAAGGTTTTCATCAATTTTATCAAGAAATCCTGTTGTAGAAAGCCATTTTTGTTTAGGACCAATCAGGAGTGCAAGATCCTTGGTCATAAAACCTTCTTCAACAGTTTTAATACAAACTTCTTCCAATGTTGTGGCAAAGTTTTTTAATTTTTCATTGTTATCCAGTTTGGCACGATGCGCTAATCCACGTGTCCATGCAAAAATAGAGGCAATGGAATTTGTTGATGTTTCTTCACCTTTTTGATGCTGACGATAATGGCGTGTTACTGTACCATGTGCAGCTTCTGCTTCAACAATTTTACCATCGGGAGTCATAAGAACAGAAGTCATGAGACCAAGTGAACCAAAACCTTGCGCAACGATATCTGATTGAACATCACCATCATAGTTTTTACAGGCCCATACGTAGC
The DNA here is from genome assembly GCF_039543045.1 of Bartonella jaculi. Lineage (NCBI taxonomy): Bacteria > Pseudomonadati > Pseudomonadota > Alphaproteobacteria > Hyphomicrobiales > Bartonellaceae > Bartonella > Bartonella jaculi. Next base: position 101,121 of record NZ_BAABIZ010000003.1, on the reverse strand, counting down.
CACCTGACCATTTAAGTGCAGAAGCGACCATATCATCAATGAGGCGATGTTCATAATATAATTTACGATTTTCAAATTCAGCTTTAAATTCTGCATCAAATATTTCTTGGAAGATGTCTTTAAAACGACCATCATAAGTTTTCAGTATGGTGTTTTTCGTTGAAAGATAGACTGGAACATTCCGCTGTAGTCCATAATTAAAAGATGCTCGTGCAAAGTCACGAATTGATTCATCAAGGTTATACATAGCCATAGCGACCCCTGCACTTGGGGCATCAAAAACATCATGTTCGATAATTTGATTGTTATCGCCAACAAATTTAATAGTTAACTTTCCTTTGCCGGGAAATTTGAAATCAGTTGCCTTATATTGATCGCCAAAAGCATGGCGTCCGATAATAATTGGTTTTGTCCAGTTAGGAACGAGGCGGGGGACGTTTTTGCAGATAATAGGTTCGCGAAAAATGACACCCCCTAAAATATTGCGGATCGTGCCATTGGGTGATTTCCACATTTCTTTTAGGTTAAATTCTTTAACACGTGCTTCGTCAGGCGTGATGGTCGCACATTTTATGCCAACCCCATATTTTCTGATAGCATTGGCAGAATCGATAGTTACTTGATCATCAGTTGCATCTCTATTTTCGACGGAAAGATCATAATATTTGAGATCAATGTCGAGATAGGGGTGGATCAGTTTGTCTTTGATATATTTCCAAATGATACGAGTCATTTCGTCCCCATCGATTTCAACAACGGGATTTTCCACTTTTATCTTTATCATTAGAAGTCCTTTTTCGTTTAATTGATACTTTTTTATAGCACTTTCGGACTATAATGAAAATTAAAAACAGGGGTGATAGAGAGGGCAGTTAAATATACTATTGTTAGAATATATAATAAATAAGCTATAAAATTTTATTGAGGAATTTCATTTCTGAAAAGACAAAATATGCTTGTTAGCGCAATAATCATTGAATAACAGGCTATAGATAAAGAGGATGCTTCTCTTTTAAGACAAGAAGCGGATCTTCTCGCAAAAGTTCCACTATAAAGCTTTCTGATCCGTTGAGTCGTACAATCAATGGTATGTTTGTGAGAAGCTTGCAGAGTTATTTCATAATAGGATTTAGCAGAATTCAAAGAATCAATAGAGAAAATTGGCAAAAAAGCATGCGTTTTGTAAAGGCATGTTGGAAAATTCTATTCCTAAACTTTTATTTTGGTATCCCGAACCGTAAAAAAGATATATAAAATCAATAACTTACGCAAGATAAAAAGTAACATGGTACGCCCAAGGGGAATCGAACCCCTGTTTCCGCCGTGAAAGGGCGGCGTCCTAACCGCTAGACGATGGGCGCAAACCAATGATGAGGCTTATAGAGAGGATCTTTTTACTTCGCAAGCCCTCTGCGTAATTTTTTTGAAAAAAACGTGTTTTATTGAATTATTTTTTGAGTATGTTTATGCCACTTCTATCCGGATTATTTCATTTTCTAGAGTTGTGCGTGAAAAAATATGGGGAATAATTATAATGGTTGATAGAAAGTTTTGATGTTAGCACCATATAATCGAATGATATTTTCTGTACCTACTGTTTTTAGGAAGAGCTAAAATGATAAAATCAGCATTTTAAGGTGTTGGGTGTTTTTGTGTTATTTTATTTGTTTTTGTAGGATCTATGCTCGGTGCTTTACTCTCTTAAAGACCTTCTATGAAAGAGAATAATTATCTAGGATTTTGATGAAATCATAAGCTGTTACAGAGCAGTTTATTGGAATAGAAAGACAAATACGCATTGATAAGCTAAAAAATGATGCTAACTATATGAAAAAAGCCTCTACAGTAGAAACCAGAGCCTCTTCTTTTCATGTGTAACATGAGTTGTAGCTTCATTTCATTTAATAAAATGGAAGAGAATGCGTGTTGTAAAAATCAAAAAAATTGAACTAGATCCAAAGCAGCAGAGATGGAACTTAACAATCATTTTTCTTCATGTTCATTTCTATGTGGCTGAATAAGAGAACTTTGGAAAAATAAAGTTCACTGCGTATTCTTCTGTATATCTAAAACAATCTTGTTTGAAAGTTGTTATGCATGTGGAAAGTTGACTTAGGTATGCGTGATTGCATTTCATCAATATTTCTAGGTGCTACCGATAAGTTTATATGAAATATTTTGGGCAGAAAATGTTAGCATTATCCTATATTGCAGAATACTTCAGGATTGTGTTGTATACAAGTCTTGTGATTTCTGACTTGATGTAAAGTTCCATTTAGATGTAATATAAAATTCAGTTTTTATATTAAATAAAATATGTTTATAATATAGTTTAAGTTGTATAACGGTAGAGAGAGATGTGGACTTATCTTATTATTCAGGTTGTTTTATTCTGCCTTTTAATTTATCATATGAGAGAATGTTGTTTATTCAACACTTGTTAAATTGGATAAGGTATTTTTATATGTTCTTCACTAAGTATTTAATATACTTTATCCTGTTTTGTTTTTTTGTAATTTTTTACTTCTATATTTCGATTTATTGAGCTTAGTCTTTATAAAAAGTATTTTTATTTTTGTTAAAAAAATAAAGTTATCTTTTTATATAATTTTTTAATGATAATCTGTATCTGTAGATTTTGAAAGTTCCTATTGAGAGTTAAGTCTATATGTAAAAATTTTTCAATGTTACAATAACAGAGAGATTTTTCTATTGGAGACGGATGGTTTATATTTTTTATGCGTATAAAATCCTGTGAAGATTATAGGGCTTTTATATTTTCATATAAATTATCGTTACTAATACTTTTTAATAGTGTTTCTTTAATATTTCTCCCGTTTGGAAGAGGTATAAAAGAGATGCACCGTTAATGATTGGCAATTTTCAGCATCTAAATCAACTTTTTGTAGAGGCTTTTAATCTTTAAAAATATGAATATTTGCGTTCTTTCGGAATTTTGACTAGATAAGTTGGGGGATATTAGGGAAAAATTGGGTTGAATAGAGAGGGGGACTTCTTTAGATTATTATTGGTTGTAAACATTATTTGTGTTGTTTTACACGTCATGTAAAGGTTTTTCAGTAAAGATAGATAAGCAGTTAGATAATGGCAGAAGCTTTAAGAATTGGTATTGCGGGTCTTGGTACGGTTGGTACTTCAGTTATTCGAATTCTGCGTGAAAAAGCCAATAGTTTGGCTTGCCAATGTGGACGATCAATTAAAATTGTTGCTGTCAGTGCGCGTGATAAAGACCGTAATCGTGGAATTGATCTAAGTGATGTAAAATGGTTCGATTCACCTGTGGAGATGGCTGCTTCTGATGAGATCGACGTTTTTGTTGAGTTGATTGGTGGCGAATTGGATGTCGTGTATGCAGCTGTTAAAAAGGCGCTTGAGGTGGGACATCATGTTGTTACTGCCAATAAAGCGCTTCTCGCTCGACATGGGGTAACACTTGCTGTAACTGCAGAAAAAAAAGGCGTTTTTCTTAATTTTGAAGCTGCTATTGCGGGAGGAATTCCTGTCATCAAAGCGATGAGGGAATCACTTTGCGGTAATCATATATCGCGGATTTATGGTATTCTCAATGGAACCTGTAACTATATATTGACACGCATGTTTGCTGAAGGTCTTTCATTTGAAGATTGTTTGGCAGATGCACAGAGACTTGGTTATGCTGAAGCTGATCCAGCTTTTGATATTGGAGGAAATGATACCGCTCATAAGTTGGCTTTATTGACAAGTTTGGCGTTTGGAACAAAAATCTCGTTAGATGATGTTTATGTTGAAGGAATTAGCAATATTTCGCAGATTGATATCCGTGCAGCTGATGAATTGGGATATCGGATTAAGCTTTTAGGGGTTGCATTAAAAACTGATTCCGGAATCGAGCAACGTGTTCATCCAACAATGGTACCAACATCATCGATGATTGCACAGATTCATGGCGTGACGAATGCTCTTTCTATTCAAAGTGATTTATTAGGTGAACTATTGTTTTCTGGTCCTGGTGCTGGAGGAACAGCAACGGCATCAGCGGTTATCGGTGATTTGGCTGATATAGCGAAAGCTAGCCCTGGTTTTCAGTATGCACCCGTTTTAGGACGTCCAGCATTGGAGCTTGCTCCGCATAAAAAAGCACGTATTTCTCATCATGCTGGTGGTTATTTTATTCGTTTAAGCGTTCATGATCGTGCTGGTGTTTTTGCAGCAGTTGCAAGGCACATGGCTGAGAATCATATTTCATTAGAGTCGATTGTTCAAAAGCCTTTTATAGAAGATCAGCTTGTAAAAATAAAAACAATCATTTTAATAACGCATGAAACAACGGAAGTGAATGTACGGCAGGCACTTGCAGCAATTGAAAAAGATGGTTATCTTACAGCAAAATCTCAGTTCATTCGGATTGAACGTACGGCGTAGAGTCGATGATTTGTTGTGTGATTACAAGAGAAGAGCGGTGTTTTTTCTCTTGCGGAAAGCTCTCATCTTTGCGAAAAGCTTTATTCTTTTGGCAATGAATACTAATATTTTTTGCTAGTACTTATTCGGTAGGATTTTTCATATGCCTTCAACTCAGAAAATTTTAAATGGACTTGATCGTATTCTAACGCTTGAATTGGTACGTGTAACGGAACGCGCTGCTGTTGCAGCTGCACGCTGGCGTGGACGTGGTGATGAAAAGGCTGCTGATCAAGCTGCCGTAGATGCAATGCGTCAGGAACTTAATCGTTTACCTATTGATGGTACAGTGGTGATTGGTGAAGGTGAACGTGATGAAGCTCCTATGCTTTATATTGGAGAAAAAGTGGGGCTTCAAAATGGATTGGCAATTGATATTGCACTTGATCCACTTGAGGGAACGACAATTTGTGCTAAGAATCTTGCTAATTCCCTAGCTGTGGTTGCAATTGCTGAAAAGGGCAACCTCCTTTATGCTCCTGACGTTTATATGAAAAAAATTGCTATTGGTCCCGGTTACCCCAATGGAATTGTTGATATAGATGTTTCTCCTGCTGATAACATTCACGCCCTTGCAAAAGCTAAGGGAGTGGCGGTTAATCAAGTTACTGTTTGTATTATGGATCGACCTCGTCATGCAAAACTGATTGATGAAGTGCGTGCAACGGGGGCATCAATTCGTTTAATTGGTGATGGGGATGTCGCTGCTGTTATTGATACAACCGATCCAGATGAAACGGGCATTGATATCTATATGGGTGTGGGAGGAGCACCAGAGGGCGTATTAGCAGCTGCGGCTTTGCGTTGTATTGGTGGGCAAATGCAAGGACGTTTACAGCTTGATACAGAAGAAAAAATCGCACGCGCAGCTAAAATGGGAATCGATAATCCCAATAAAGTTTATACAATGCAAGAAATGGCAAAGGGTGATGTGTTGTTTTCTGCAACAGGCGTAACGGATGGCAATATGCTTTCTGGTGTTAAATTTACGCCTCGATATATTCAAACAGAAACTCTTGTGATGCGCTCATGTACTGGTACAATCCGTCATATTAAAGCACAGCATAGGGACTATTCAAAATTTGATTAATGCCTTTTTTGGCTTTAGCTATTCAAAATAAAAGAGTATCATTTTGAAAAAATACACCTGCTTCCATAAAAACTTTATGGAGATATTTCATGGAAGCATTGATGATGTATTTGAGGCTATCTTTTATTGTTATGAGAGCTGGACAGAATGTACCCAGCCATTTTTATCTTCGATATTGCCTTTTTGAAGGCCAACAAGCTGTGTGCGAAGTTGTTTCGTGACATCACCAATCATTTCATTTCCGATGACAAACTCACCACCTTTGTATTTGAAACGACCGATCGATGTAATAACCGCCGCTGTACCACAAGCAAAGACTTCTTTAAGCTGACCACTTCGTGCGTCTTCTTTAAGCTTTTCAAAAGAATAAGGACGCTCTTCTATCGTTAACCCCATTTGTTGCGCTAACTTTAAGATTGAATCACGGGTTATTCCTGGAAGAATAGTGCCGTTAAGCGCAGGAGTCACAAGTGTATTATTTGCCATAATAAAGCAAACATTCATACCACCGAGTTCTTCAATCCACTTATGTTCAACCATATCAAGAAAGAGCACTTGGCTACAATCATTTTCTGTCGCACTGTTTTGTGCAAGTAAGCTTGCTGCATAGTTACCGCCACATTTTGCAGCGCCTGTGCCACCTGGACCGGCGCGACTATAATCTGTTTCGATCCATACGTTGACAGGTTTTTCTTCTCCTTTGAAATATGATTCAACAGGAGATGCTATGATACAGAAAATATATTCTTCAGAAGGGCGAACTCCCAAAAATTTTTCATTGCCAAACATGAATGGACGTATGTAGAGGCTAGCATTAGGATTTCCAGAAACCCAGTTCTGATCAATTCTTACCAATTGATGAACAGCATACAAAAAGATATCCTTTGGCAATTCCGGCATGGCAAGTCGTTGTGCCGATTCTATAAGACGTTGTGCATTGGCGTCAGGGCGAAATAACAAAATGCGGCCATCTTTTGCGCGATACGCTTTTAAACCCTCAAAAATTTCTTGCGCATAATGCAAAACGGCACTTGCTGGGCTAATCTCTAAAGGTTTGTGTGGAGAGATAAAAGCGTTGTGCCAACCTTTGGCTTTAGTCCATTGGATGGTACACATGTGATCTGTAAAAATTTGACCAAAACCGGGATTTCTAAGAATTTCTTCACGGTTCTCGTCTGAAAGAGGTGAGGGGTGTTTTTCTATTTTAAATGGAATCGATGACGAAGGAGATTTCATAAGTAAAACCTTTGGGGATATGATTTATTTCTAGGTATTCTTTATTATAAAAAAATAATGAGATGCTTTCATTATAAGTCTATTATTATAAAATACTTCGTGTCAATGCTTTATTATAGAATGAGAAGAAAAGACTACTGATAGACTTTTTTCTGTTTTCATGATTCTTCTTCTATTTTATCCAATAATCTGGAACTTTTATACCTGGTTATCGTTTTCCCGAATAAGTGTCTGAATAATTTCGTACATGCATATCTTCTAACTTAAAAATAGGGGAATTGAGAAAAGGAATCCATTATGATTGATAGAAATTACCAAACATACGAGGAACGTATAGCTACAGAAAAAAAAGAGCGTGAACAGCTTAATTCGATTGGTAAAGGTATCTTTGCTATTCTTCTTGGGCTGGTTATTATCTGGTTTGTTTTCGGATTCTTTGGGTCTTTTTTTGAAAAATCTCCTGAACGTATATCTCACTATAATACTACAGAATCGAGTCAAACCATAACAACTCCGAGAAAAGATTTAAATCCGGCACCTCAGGCACCTTATACCTATAAAAACACAACTTCACCTTAATTGAATGAAAAAATCTTCAAAGAAAAAATCTAACCCACCATAAACTAAGAAGTAAAATGATCTAAAAAGTATGAGCCAAGAAAAATCTGATATGATTTTAACTTCTACAGTTAATCAATTGGGAGAAAAATAAATAATGCAACGATTTTAACAATCGCTGCATTATTTTCTTAGCGTGTGATGAAGCAACTACCTCCAGAATTTTTTATGTTCTCACAAAGGGTTAGAGCTTCATTCTGGTTTTGTGTTTGAATGCGAACACGGTAATATGTTCCTTTTCCTGGTATAAGAGCAGACTGAATATTTAAAGGACGAGTGCCAATAAGGGATCCAAATCTAGATTTCATTTTTTTCAAAGAATCCCTAGCTAGCGCATGCGTTGGTTGGGATGCAAGTTGTACGTAATAATTTTGTGTTATTGCTTGAGTTGGTGGATTTGGGTGAGGAGCAATATTTGTTTGTAAATCTGAACTAAACTTCCCATGCGAAGGAATTGGTATAGATAAATTTTTAGCTTTTGTCTTAATAGCAGGGATAGAAGCATTATCTGAGATTATTTTACCAATATCAGTAGTGAGTCTATCTTCTGTTTCTTTGCTATTTGTATCGGAAAACTGTGAAGGGGTAGAGGAGTCATCTTGAAGTTGATCACCAGCAGCGTGATCAATCGTTTCTTCAGGTTCATCGGTAGTTTGTTTATCTGATTGATGTGTTGAACTTAGTACAACTGAGCCATCTGGTTTTACAATGACAGTCTGTACTTCTTGCGTTGGAATGGTGTGATTGATAGCTTCTGTTACTGCGTCTTCAACATCAGAATCATCAGGAGAAGAGGGGGAATTACTTGTGGATTCTTGCTGATCCAATGCCACTAAGTCTTCGGGTGGTTCAGAATTATCAATAAGGAATTGTTGCGTGTTTTCTTGCTTTTCATTTTGTCCAGTTGTTTGTTTATAAATATCTAAATTATGTGCAGCATCATTTTTCGTTTCTGTTGTTTCTTCTTTGAATTTAAAAGGCGTATTGTCAGCGCGGATAATTGGTGTGCTTTCATTTTTTTGTGATGGCATAAAAAAACGAAAATAACCGACCAATCCAATTCCTATCAAAATGAGAAGAATAACACTTCTGGTAAGCATTTTTCCAAAAATCAAACTCTTTAAGGGTGAAGTGGGTGATGCATGCTTGGGGATTTCATCTACGCTTTTATATGATGAATCCTCGGTAAACGGAGAGGAATTGTATCCCATATTGTCAGTGGAGAAGTAGGCGGCATTCTGTTCTTGGGAATTGATATACGCATCTTCTCTTGGATTTTGCATGGTTTGATGAAAAATTTCATTGAAGATTTCATTACTTTGCTGTTGTTGCCGCGAAGAATCCTCTAGTGGAACATTTCCTACATTGAGCACATCAGCAAATTCTTTTTTTAAACCATCAGTAGGTACGTCATATTCTGGAACTTCATACGGGACTTCTGGAACCATAATTGGCCCAGTTTTTTCTACGATTTCCTCTGCAAATTTATAAGTATCAACATTTGGAGGGGGAGTGCCCCTATGGTGCGTAGTGTTATGCGCAAAAAAGCTACCCGTTTGTGTCGCATTAAGGATTTCCGATGAGGAGTGCATATCATTTAAATTGTTTTGGCTATACGGGATCTCTTGTTGACTGTTTTGTTCAGAAATATTTTCAGCATCATTTATGTATTGGTATTTGGTTTGAGTTTCACCATATTCTGGAGTTTTTGCAGCATAAACTTCTTTTTCTGAGAATTCCTCTGCGTAAAATTGAGGATAATCGGTCGTATGGTCTTCTTGTAGAAAACTTTTTAAATCAGAGGGGTTATCGATTTGTGTTGAATCCAAATGTGAAGAGAAGTCACTTTTTGATTCATTTTTTGCAGTACTCACTCTCTCTGAAGTAGGGGTAGCAGATGAAAAACCAGTGTTTGCAACCATGGAAGGATTTGAAACATTGGTATGATGTTCATTGCCCCAATTTTCTTGATGAGCTGAAGCTTTATATGGATGGCTTATGGCAATATCTTTGAGGCTTTGATTGTCATCATAATTTTCTTTTATCTTTGTGTTATTTGATTGTTGCGCAGTTGTTTGTGAAAAACGGTTGGCTTGGTGAGCGGTTTCTGAAGCAACTCTATTATTATTGTGTCTATCAGATTCATCAAAAAAGAAATTTTCTGATTGTGCACTAGAATTACCCTTTTCAAAAAAGGGATTAGCACTAGTGTGGGCTGTTTTATTTTGAGGTGATTGATTCTTTTGAATAGGTAAGGGAGAGAGCGCATCTAAAATTTGTTCTTCGTCGTTATTGATAGGCGAAGAATGTATCTCTTCAGACAAAAAACTATTTTGTTCTGAACGGTTAAAAGCAGCAGTTGGTGCAATACTTGAAGTTCGTTCATTATTGGTTTCCTGTAAGTTCCATTGCTTCTTTTGATCATCAAACGGTAAGTTATTCGTTAAATTATTTTCAAGCTCCGCTTCTAGAAAGGACAAATCAAAATCATCATCGTGGAAAGAAGTCTTAGGGGGCTGAGACATTGATTGATCAGGCTGCAAAGAAGACGGATTTGCTTGATTTTCGCTTTGTTTGTTTGGATTAAAAATTCGCGTAAGTCTTTCTAAGGGATCATGATGTTCGTGATCCTGTTTCATTTCGTGCGGATTTTTGCGATCGTTATCGCTCATAGCTTTTCTCACATGATGATCTGCATCTGCGTGCAATAAATGGTTAATTTTGATTTGTTATATCCTTAAATTATAAATCCCCCCTCTGATATAAGGATACACGAAAAACTTTATCAATAAAGTACTCATTTTATGTATTTGGAGAACTTTTTCAACGCATTTCTGTTGCTGCTTCTATTCCTACAATTGCAAGTCCTGATGATAAAGTATTCATGATAGCTTGTATCAACCCTAATCTGGCAAATGATAGTTCCTGATCATCAGGTTGGATAAAGCGTAAATCGGGATTATCACTCCCTTTATTCCAATGTGCGTGAAAGTTAGAAGCAAGGTCGTAGAGATAAAACGCCAATCGATGTGGTTCTTTATGTGTTACCGCCTGTTCAATGACACGTGGATATTCAGAAAGTTTGCGTATTAAGGATATCTCATTGCCGTCTGTTAATCGGTTAAGATGTGGAATCAATGTATGATTTGATATATTTTCAATATGAAGAGTCTCTTGCGCTTGACGAAAGACTGAGTGACAACGTGCACTTGCATATTGTACGTAAAAGATGGGATTATCTTTTGATTGTTCTGTCACTTTTGCAAAATCAAAATCAAGAGGTGCTTCACATTTACGGTATAGCATCATAAAACGCACCGGATCACGGCCAACTTCTTCTACAACATCACGTAGCGTGACAAATGACCCTGCTCTCTTCGACATGCGTACAGGTTGACCGTTACGAAAGAGTTTGACCAATTGACATAAAAAAACGCTTAATTTGGCTTTATCGCCAGAAATTGCTTTTGCCATCGCTTCCAGCCGCTTTACATAACCAGCGTGATCAGCGCCTAGAATGTAGATCATTTCATCAAAGTCACGATTGAATTTATCACGAAAATAAGCAACATCAGCAGCAAAATAAGTGTAAGAACCGTCTGGTTTAACTAAAACGCGATCTTGATCATCTCCAACATCCGTTGAACGGAATAAAGTTTGCTCGCTTGGTTCCCAGTCTTCTGTGTTTTGTCCTTTTGGTGGTGGGAGCTTACCTTTGTAGATATAACCGCTTAAAGTAAGGTCATTAATTGTGCTGCGAATAGCGCGCGCGTTATCAGCATAAAGCATTCGCTCTGAGAAAAAGATATCATGATAAATATTAAGGGCAGCCAAATCTCTGCGAATCATTGACATCATTTCGTGAATTGCACGCTCCTTCACGAGAGATAAAGCTTCTTCTTTATCCATAGTGAGTAGTTGATCACCAAATTCTTGAGCAAGCGTTTGACCCAATGGTATTAAGTATTCACCAGGATATAACCCTTCTGGAATTTCATTAATTTTTTCTCCAAGAGCTTCGCGATAACGCAACAGTACGGAGTGGGCGAGTACTTCGATTTGTTGCCCAGCATCATTGATGTAATATTCTTTTGTAATGTTATAGCCAACAAATTGCAGTAAATTGGAGAGAACATCTCCAACAACAGCACCACGGCAGTGTCCTACATGCATTGGACCCGTCGGATTTGCTGATACATATTCAACATTAATGCGTCTTCCTTGTCCCATTGGAATACGACCATAAGCTCTGCCTTTTTCAAGCATGGATTTTATTGCGTCTTGCCAAAATGATGTTGTAAGTTTGAAGTTAATAAATCCAGGACCGGCAACATCAATACTCTCGATAGAGGGATCGTTTTTGAGAAGTTCTATGATTTTTTCTGCTAGTGCGCGTGGATTAAGCGCTACAGATTTTGCCAGCACCATAGCAGCATTGGTTGATAAATGCCCATGTGAGGGATCGCGAGGGGGATCAACAGTGATTTTTGATAAATCTAAATCTTTCCCATATTTCTCTTTTATATCAGATAGTTCGAGTGATTTTTTAATTTTTTTCTCGAAATTTTTAAAGACATTCATATTCAACTTCCATACTGTATTCGAAATCAGTTAAACGAAATTATTTGCATCGTCAAATAAGCGTTGATATTCACGTAAAGCATAATGATCAGTCATACCTGACAGAAAGTCAGCAATAAGACGTGCTAATTCTTGATCTGTTAAGTGCGCTGTTTTGCTATGCCAGTTTTCAGGCATTACATTGGGATTTTTATAATAATAGTCGAATAATTTTTGTACAATATATTTCGCTTTATTACGGCGACTGAGAACTTGATCATGATAATAAAGATTCTTAAATAAGAACCCCTTCAACTCTTTTTCATGAACGGCCATTGTTGGCGAAAAGGTAACAATGCTCTGTCCTGCATGGTGAACATCTTCTATGCTCGTTGGTTTGATGTGTGTCAAGTTTTCTTGTGATTGTTTAATAACATCTTCAACCATGGTCGTTATCTGTCTACGCACAAGTTCATAGCCACGCCGAGTTGGATCGAGTTGAGGATGCTTTTCTTTTATATCTTTTAATAGTGAAGCAGTCAGTGCAACTTGTTTGAATTGATCAATTGTTAAAAAATGCGAACGTAAACCATCATCAATATCATGCGCATTATAAGCAATATCATCAGCAATAGCGGCACATTGCGCTTCTAGCCCAGCAAAACAATCGAGCTCAAGATTCTGCTTTGTATTGTATTGTAGAATATCGATAGGAACATCTTTATTATTAGCATAAGAACCTAAAAGGGGGCCGTTATGCTTCACAAGTCCTTCGAGTGTTTCCCAAGTAAGATTAAGTCCATCAAAATTTGCATAGCGCTGCTCCAGTTTTGTAACAATGCGTAGCGCTTGTGCATTATGATCAAAACCGCCATAATGTGCCATGGCTTCATTAAGTGCATCTTCTCCTGCGTGGCCAAAAGGTGTGTGCCCAAAGTCGTGAACAAGGGCAATGGCTTCGGCAAGATCTTCATCAAGATGCAGCGCACGGGCTAATGTCCGTGCAATTTGAGAAACCTCTATCGTATGCGTCAGACGCGTACGATAATGATCACTTTCATCAGCAATAAACACTTGAGTTTTATGTTTAAGACGTCGAAATGCATTAGAATGAATAATACGATCTCTATCTCGTTGAAAAGGAGAGCGGAAAGTGCTCATAGTTTCATGAAATAATCTGCCACGGCTTTTCTGTGGGTCAGCGCTATATGCTGCTCGAGATTGGTAATTGTAATTGATATTGCTTATATCCATTGCAAGCTGTCTATTCTCATCGTAAATTTAGATTGGTTCATTGTTAATAAATTTCTATTTATTTGGGATACTCTTTCTTGACAGCTTAATGCAAGGATATATGAAAAATGAGTGTGAATATTTCAGATGTTGCTGTAAAGCAAATTGCACAGATACTTTTGAATAAACCCGATAAAATAGGTTTACGCATTTCTGTTGAAGGCGGTGGATGCTCTGGTTTTTCTTACAAATATGATTTGGTTTCTGAAAGCAAAGAAGATGATTTTATACTCAAAAAAGATGGGGCAATTGTGTTAATTGATTCAGTATCTCTTCCCTTTATGGAGGGGGCTGAAATTGATTTTATTGACGATCTTATGGGGCAATCTTTCCAGATTCGTAATCCAAATGCCGTCTCATCGTGCGGTTGTGGTGTGAGTTTTTCAATTTAGGGTGGTAACTTTGTAATATTGCTTCTTGAAAAGATTATTACTTTAGTCAACAATGCAAAAATGGGCATTTTTAAAAAAATATTGTATCGATCTTTATGGTTATGCGTGACGCTTATCCTTCTGATTTATGGCGGATATGCCTTTTCTGAGGAAGGAGAGGGGAGAGATTATCAACAAAAACAACCAACAAGTTTTATTTTAAAATCTCAAGATCCTGAAAAAGAAAATTTGATTTCTCAGACTCAGCTCATATTGCATGCTCAACTAACAAAAAGTAGTGAAGAGATTACGAAAGGACTTGTATGGCGGGTTTATGCACCCATACTAGGGACCGATAATAAATTACCATTGATTGCCACTTTTGAGGGAGGGAGTGCGCGTTTTGATTTAAAACCAGGGAGCTATCTTGTTCATGTTTCATTTGGTCATGCAAGTGCGGTGCAGCGTATAAACTTAGAAAATGGACAGCGTCTTATCAAAAATTTTAATCTTGATGCTGGCGGTGTTATTTTTAATGCTACACTGCTTAATGGTACAATCAACGAGAAGGAACTCCGTTTTACTATCTATGAGGATGCAAAAGAAAACGATGAAACGGGTGTGATTTTATCAAATGTTAAACCTCGGTCAATTGTACGTTTGAAAGCTGGCAACTATCATGTTGCTTCCCAATATGGTTCCATTAATGCGATTGTTCGTTCGGATATTCAAGTGGATGCAGGTAAAATTACTGAAGTAAGCCTTGAACATCAAGCGGCTCAAATTGTCTTAAAGTTGGTACGTCAGGAAGGGGGGGAAGCGTTGGCAGATACGAGTTGGTCTATTACCAATGATTCTGGTGATATCATTTATGAAACAGTTGGCGCTTATGTTTCACTGGTATTAGGTGAGGGGGATTATATTGCAATTGCTAAAAATAAAGATCAGATTTACCAAAAGCTCTTTTCCGTCGTTTCTGGTCATGATGAAGATGTAAGTGTGATAGCAGATGTAAAAAATATACAGAGAGTCGATGATTCTATGGATTAGCTGTCATTTATGAATATAAACTGTAATTGAAAGTGGATATAAGGTTTTGGTTTTAGGGTTTTCCGCATTTAGTGTGTTTTTTGCTGGTGCGTTGTCTTTTTTATCACCCTGTGTTTTGCCGTTGGTTCCTCCCTATTTATGCTATATGGCAGGTGTTGGTATTGATGATTTTCGTTCAGAAAAATGGGATGGAAAAGCGCCTCTGCGCTTAGCGCTCTTATGTTCTGTCCTTTCTTTTGTATTTGGTTTTACAACTGTTTTTGTTGCTTTAGGTGCCAGTGCCAGCACACTTGGCAAGTTTATCGGTTATTATCGTGATTGGTTTGCGATTGTTGCTGGAATTATCATTATCGTTTTTGGTTTAAACTTTTTAGGCGTTTTAAAAATTGGTTTTTTATTTCGTGAAGTGCGGTTTCAGACACGAAAAATCCCTAGTGGACCTTTAGGGGCTTATGTCATTGGTTTAGCTTTTGCATTCGGTTGGACGCCATGTATCGGCCCAATTTTAGGCCCCATTATAACACTTGCCGGAACAAAAGAAACGGTCGGTGAAGGAGCTCTTCTTTTAGCGATCTACGCGTTAGGTCTTGGGGTGCCCTTTGTGTTAGCAGCTTTATTCTCAAGCAGTTTTATGAGATTTTTAGGAGCTTTTCGTGTTCACTTGGGAAAAATTGAAAAGATTATTGGTATTTTCCTCATTATTACAGGTATTTTGTTTTTAACGGGCTCTATGCAGGATCTTTCATTTTGGCTTTTAGAAAATTTTCCTTTATTGAGTGATGTTGAAGCTCTACGTTGGTATGATGTTACAAATTTTTTTGGTTTTTCTCGTTAATTTTGTGTGCTTTTATGGTTAGAAATTGTCTTTCTATTGTTCTCGCAGCAGGTGAAGGGACACGTATGAAATCGTCTCTTCCCAAGGTACTTCATAAAATAGCTGGATTACCGCTTATATGTCATGTGGTAAAACAAATGCAATTGCTAGACTCTTCACAATTAGCGGTGGTTGTGGGGTCAGGTGCTAAAGAAGTTGCTAAAGTTGTTGAATCATTTGTAAAAAATGTGATGATTTTTGAACAAAAAGAGCGTTTAGGAACCGCACATGCTGTTTTATCTGCGCGCTTAGCTTTGCAAGAAAATTTTGATGATGTTCTCATCGTTTTTGGTGATACGCCTTTGATTGAGCGAGATTTATTGGTGCGTGTTCGTGCTCAGCTTGCTGAGGGGGCAGATGTTGTTGTGACTGGTTTTTATGCCTCTGATCCAACAGGTTATGGACGTCTTGTCAAAAAGAATGGTAAACTTATTGCGATTGTAGAAGAAAAAGATGCAAGTCATGAAGAGAGAAAGCTCTCTTTTTGTAATGGCGGAATAATGGCCATGAATGGGAAGCATGCACTTTCTCTTTTAGAAAAGGTCAGTAATGACAATTTGAAGAAAGAATATTATCTCACAGATATTGTTTCACTTGCATCGCGTGAAGGATTAGATATTCGAGTTGTTGAAGTGCCTTTTGATACTGTGAGAGGCGTTAATAATCGTTTTGAGCTTTATGAAACTGATGCTTTGTGGCAAAAACACAAAGCACGTGATTTCATGTTGTCTGGTGTTACAATACTGAAACCGGAAAGTGTTTATTTTTCTTATGATACAGAAATTGAACCCGATGTCGTAATTGAGCCAAATGTTTATTTTGGACCGAGGGTAAAAGTACAATCTGGTGCAGTTATTCATGCATTTAGTTATTTGGAAGGTGCTATTATTGGTACGGATGCGCAGATTGGGCCTTATGCACGTTTGCGTCCTGGAACAGAGTTGGCGCGATCAGTGAAGGTTGGAAACTTTTGTGAAATTAAACAAGCAAAAGTAGGAGAATCCTCCAAGATTAATCATTTAAGTTATATTGGTGATGCAGAAATTGGTGCACATGCCAATATTGGAGCTGGTACGATTACTTGCAATTATGATGGGTTTCACAAATATAAAACAGTGATTGATGATTATGCCTTTATTGGTTCTAATTCAGCACTTATTGCTCCATTGATTATTGGAAAAAGTTCTTATGTGGCTTCAGGAAGTGTTATCACTGAAAATGTGCCTATGAATAGTATAGCTTTTGGGCGAGCACGACAGGTGATAAAAGAGGACCTTGCAGAAAAATTGCGTGCGCGTTTGTCGATAAATAAACAAAAGAAGTGACCTTTTCACTTTAACTTTTGGCTTTATGAGGATCTGGTAATTGTGCAGAGACTTGTTCTTAGCTATTGCCATACCATATTCGGTGTATATGATTTTTTAAAGTCTCTTTAATAAGATCGTTGGATTATTTTGTCGGATCATTATAAATCTTGGGTGTGAATTGGAGCTTTTTAATGTGCGGAATTATCGGAATTCTTGGAAATAGACCTGTTGCATCCTCTTTGATTGATGGTTTGAAACGCCTTGAGTATAGGGGATATGATTCATCTGGTTTAGCAACGGTGCATAAGGGACGCCTTCACCGTATTCGAGCTGAGGGTAAGCTCATTCATCTAGAAGAAAAGTTAAAGATAACACCTTTGAAAGGTAATCTAGGGATTGGTCATACGCGCTGGGCTACACATGGAGTTGCTGTAGAGCGGAATGCTCATCCTCATTTAACTGAACGGATTGCTGTTGTTCATAATGGCATTATCGAAAATTTTGTAGAATTACGAAAAGAACTCATTGAGGATGGTTATGTTTTTGAAACAGAGACTGATACGGAGGTTGTTGCACATTTAATTACGCGTGCATTAAAAAGCGGTCTTTCTCCGCAAGATGCGACTCGCACGATTTGGAAAAGATTGCAGGGAGCTTTTGCTCTTGCTCTTATTTTTGAAGGTGAAGATAACCTTATGATTGCTGTTCGTTCTGGTCCACCTTTGGTGATTGGTTATGGAAAGGATGAATTTTTTGTAGGATCAGATGCGATTGCTTTAGCTTCATTTACAGATCGTATTGGTTATATGGAAGATGGTGATTTGGCAGTTCTCACGCGTGAGGGAGTAAAAATTTATAATGTAGATAATCAGTTAGTAGTACGTCCCATTACAACATTATTTGATGGAAACTTGTTAGTTTCTAAAGGAAATCATCGCCATTTTATGCACAAGGAAATGTTTGAACAACCTGATGTTATCTCTCATAATTTGGCACGTTATCTTGATCTTGGAAATTATAAAATTCGCTCTTTTGAAGATTTTATTGATTGGAAAAATATTAACCGATTACTCTTTGCAAGCTGTGGAACGGCTTATTATTCAACTTTAGTTGCACGCTATTGGTTTGAGAGTTTGGCTGGTTTAAGTGTTGATAATGATGTAGCTTCTGAATTCCGTTATCGTGAGCCACCTATAACACCTGATGTATTGCCGATATTCGTTTCTCAATCTGGCGAAACGGCTGATACATTGGCATCTTTACGTTATTGTCGGGAACGTGGTGTGAAAACGGCGACAATTGTGAATGTCGAGCAATCAACAATGGCGCGGGACGCTGATTTTGTTTTACCAACACTCGCTGGTCCAGAAATCGGTGTTGCCTCAACAAAAGCTTTTACATGTCAATTAGCAACTCTTGCTTCAATGGCGCTTAGTGCTGCTAAACAACGCGGATGTTTGTCAGAAAAGAGAGAACAGCAGTTGGTTCGACAATTGGCAGAGGTGCCGCGGATTTTAAATGAGGTTTTAAAGCTAGAAGGTAAAATTGAGACTATTTGTCGTGATTTGATGAATGTAAAAGGGGTTCTCTATCTTGGACGTGGCACTTCTTACCCAATTGCTTTGGAAGGAGCACTGAAATTGAAAGAGCTTTCTTATATCCATGCTGAAGGTTATGCAGCAGGTGAGTTAAAACATGGACCAATTGCGCTGGTTGATGAGACACTACCAATTATTGTTGTTGCTCCTTATGATAGGTGGTTTGAAAAAACTTCTTCTAATATGCAAGAAGTAGCGGCGCGCAATGGCCGGATTATTTTGATAACGGATAGAAGAGGAGCAGAAGCAACTTGTCTTAATACGTTTTCAACTATTATTTTGCCAGATGTTCCAGAATTCATTGCACCTCTTATTTATGCTTTACCCATTCAATTAATCGCGTACCATACAGCTGTTTTATTGGGAACAGATGTTGATCAGCCACGTAATTTGGCAAAATCGGTGACGGTTGAGTAAAAAATAATTTTTTATCTTTTGAGTTTATAAAAGATGATTTAAAAGTGCGGATTGTAAAAAAGCATTTGCAATCAATTGTATAAAGATTTTTTTTAACAATTAGCCTGCGCGTAAGAGCCGCGTAGCATCGTCACGCTCGAAAAGATGAAGGAGCAAGCGTAGAGCTCGTCCTCGTTCTGAGGAAAGATTGGCATCATGTTGCAAAAATAAACGGGCATCTTTTCTTGCTATTAACAAAAGATCGCTATGTGCTGCAAGATTTGCTATATGGAATTCAGGCATACCTGATTGTCGTGTTCCTAAAAGTTCCCCTTCTCCTCGTAAACGCCAGTCTTCTTCAGCAATTTTAAAGCCATCTTCTGTATTGCGTATAATATTAAGACGTTCTGCGGCCATTTTTGTAAGTGGATCTTTGTATAGTAAAATACAGGAAGATTTTTTCTCTCCCCGTCCAACGCGTCCACGCAATTGGTGTAACTGTGAAAGACCAAAATATTCTGCATGTTCTATAACAATGATTGAAGCATCAGGAATATCCACTCCCACTTCAACAACCGTGGTTGCAACTAAAATGCGTATATCTCCACATTTAAAAGCTGCCATTGCTGCCCCTTTTTCCTCCGTAGACATTTTTCCATGCACCATACCAACACAAGAGCCAAACCGTTGATGGAGAATAGCAAAGCGGCTCTCAATTGAAGTGAGTTCAAGAGTTATTGATTCTTCGACAAGAGGACAAATCCAATAAAGTTTTTCTCCTTTTTCTAATGCAGATGCAATTCGTTCTATTAGTTCATTGATCCGTTTTAAAGGAATTGTTGCTGTAGTAATTGGTTGTCGTCCAATTGGTTTTTCTGTAATTCTGGATACATCCATATCACCAAAAGCTGTTAATACTAGCGTGCGTGGAATCGGGGTAGCGGTCATTACGAGCATGTCAGGTTTATGGCCTTTTGCTGTAAGGGCAAGACGTTGGCGTACCCCAAAACGATGCTGCTCATCAATAATGGCTAATGCAAGGTTATTGTATGTAACGCTTTGTTGTATGAGAGCGTGTGTACCGATGATGATAGAGGTTTTTCCTGATGAAATATCATTCAAGATATTTGTGCGCAATTTTCCTTTTTCTCGCCCAGTTAAAAGAGCTGCTTGTAATCCGATTTTTTCAGCAAGAGGAGCAATTGTCGCAAAATGTTGTCGAGCCAGAACTTCTGTTGGCGCCATTAAAGCTGACTGTCCAGAATTTTCAGCAATCTGCGCACTTGCCATCAGTGCAACAACGGTTTTGCCTGCTCCCACATCGCCTTGGAGAAGCCTTAACATGGGTTCAGGTGATGCTAAATCTTTTTCAATATCTTTTATTGCTTCACTTTGTCCATTTGTCAGCTGGAAGGGCAGGGCTTTCATTAGTTTTTTAGTATAGGTGCCATTTGAGGGGCGAGAGGTTCCGGCAAGAGATTTGGTTTTTAAACGCACGAGACCAAGAGCCAATTGACAGGCGAGTAATTCATCATAAGCAAGACGTCTGCGTGCTGTACTTTGTAAGGATAAATCATCAGGATCTACGGGGGAATGGATGCGGCGTAAAGCAACAGAGAAAGAAGAAAAGCTTTGCTGCTTTTTGACGCTTTCCTCTATCCATTCTGGCAATAAAGGAATATATTCAAGAGAATTTTGTATTGCACGTCTCAACGTCTTTGCTGATAATCCAGCAGTAGAGGGGTAGATAGGTTCGATTAATGGAATCTGATTGCGTTGTTCGCTTGGCGCAATATGGTCTGGATGAATCATCGAAAGTTGACCATTAAATCGTTCCGCTTTACCTGATACAATGACTTTTTTTCCTTCTGGGAGTTGTTTTTTTAACCAAGAAGGTTGGGCATGAAAAAAGACTAAATTTATTATTCCTGTTTGATCATGAGCGATAACGCGATAAGGGAGGCGGCTACGGCCAGTCGGGGGTGGTTGGTGTTGATCGATGATAATTTCAAGAGTAAGGGTAACTCCTTCCTGTGCAAAAGCAATATTAGGTCGCATTCTGCGATCTATAACGGAGAGAGGCATTAGTCGGAGAAGGTCAATAAGGGTGGGGTCACGTTGTATAGAATGAACGTTTAAGACTTTGGATAGTAAAATACATACTTTGGGGCTGATTCCCGAAATGGTACGAATAGAGCTAAAAAGAGGATTAATAAGGCTGGGACGCATAAGAAAGATTTTTAGCTCGCTCTCTTTGTTTTTTCTAGTGCTTTAAAGGAGTTTTTGGGGATAAATCATAAACGCAAAAAAATCATATCAATATGATACGCTGTCTTTTCTTTTTGTGTGTTTGTTTTCTTATTCTATAGGCATTTTTCTGATGGCATTTAAAAGATGAAGTATAAATAAAATTAGAATATTTTCTGGATATGCAAGAGTTTTAAAGTTATAAATTTTTAGCATGATGGACTACAATGCTATCTATTTCGAGACAGATAATAGGTGTGATTTGATATTTATTTTGTGATGGGAAATTGTGAGAGTGTCAAAAGATAAAAGCAAAACACGAGACGGTAAAAATCCCTTTCCTCGCTTTATTCATTTAAGAGTACATTCAGCTTATTCATTGCTTGAGGGAGCTTTAAAAATTCAACAAATTATTCAACATGCCATTTCTGATGGTATGCCTGCGGTAGCTATTACAGACACGAATAATTTGTTTGGTGCTTTAGAATTTTCTCAATATTGTTTTTCTCATGGTATTCAACCTATTATTGGTTGCCAGCTTGCAATTGATTTTGATGATGACAATCATCACCCGCGTTTAGCCAAAGGGCATCATCCTTCTGATTTTTGCTCTATTGTATTGTTGGCTGCTAGTGAAAGAGGTTATGCGCATTTAGTGCGATTGGTTAGTCGCGCTTATCTTGATAAGCGTGATACTGATCCTCCTCATATTAAAGCGAGTTGGTTATTGTCGCACAGTGAAGGATTGATCGCTTTGACCGGTGGAAGAGGTGGTCCTCTTAATTTGGCTTTGGCAGAAGATAAAAAAGCACGCGCTGTTGAACGTTTAAGTTATTTGAAAACAGTTTTTGGTGATCGTCTTTATATTGAATTACAACGACATGGTTCTTACGATCGGAAAGTGGAAGCTGCACTTGTTGAATTGGCTTATACACATGATATCCCTCTTGTTGCGACAAATGAAGCTTTTTTTCTGGGTAGGCAAGGATATGAAGCTCATGATGCGCTGATGGCGGTTGCAGAAGGACAAATCGTATCTAATCCAGAGCGTAAACGTGTGACGCCAGATCATTATTTGAAATCACAAGATGAAATGGTTGCTTTATTTTCTGATCTTCCAGAAGCTTTAGAAAATAGCGTTGAAATAGCACTACGCTGTCATGTGGCTACACCAATTCGAAAACCGATTTTGCCTCGTTTTATAGAGCAATCTGTGGATTCAACTTCTACTCTAGAAGAAGACAATGAATTGTTAAATCAGGCTAAATCTGGTTTGAAAATGCGTCTTGAAACAATCGGTTTAGCGACAGGCTATTCTATAGCAGATTATGAGCAGCGTCTTGATTATGAAATTTCAGTCATTACCCGTATGCATTTTTCTGGCTATTTTCTTATCGTTTCAGATTTTATAAAATGGGCAAAAATGCACGGTATTCCTGTTGGACCGGGACGTGGTTCTGGTGCTGGTTCACTTGTTGCTTATGCGTTGACTATTACCGACGTTGATCCATTGCGTTTTTCTCTTCTCTTTGAACGTTTTCTCAATCCAGATCGTGTTTCTATGCCAGATTTTGATATTGATTTTTGTCAAGAGCGGCGCGAGGAGGTCATTCGTTATGTTCAGAAAAAATATGGACGTGATCAAGTGGCTCAGATTATTACGTTTGGTAAATTGCAAGCGCGTGCAGTGTTGCGTGATGTTGGGCGTGTTTTAGAAGTGCCTTATCGTCAAGTTGATTATCTTACAAAATTAATTCCTGCTACGCCTGGTAGTCAGGTTGAATTGGCAGATGCTATCAGGGATGAACCAAAATTTAAGGAAGAAAAGAAAAAGGATCCCGTTGTTGGACGCATGTTGGATATCGCACTTCAACTTGAGGGGCTTTACCGCCATGCATCGACCCACGCCGCAGGGATTGTTATTGGTGATCGGCCGTTATCAGAACTTGTTCCAATGTATCGTGATCCGCGTTCTGATATGCCAGTAACGCAATTTAACATGAAATGTGTTGAACAAGCTGGGTTGGTAAAATTTGATTTTCTTGGATTAAAAACGCTTACTATTTTGAAAATGGCTGCGGATTTTGTTGTACGGAAGGGGATAAAAATAGATTTATCACATATTCCTCTTGATGATGAAATGACTTATGCCATGATGGCGCGTGGTGAAACGGTCGGTGTATTTCAAGTTGAAAGCTCTGGTATGCGTAAAGCACTGATCGGGATGAAGCCAGATCGCATTGAAGATATTATTGCACTTGTTGCGCTTTATCGTCCTGGTCCAATGGAGAATATCCCAACGTATAATGCACGCAAACATGGGGAAGAAGAAATCTCTTCTATTCATCCTAAAATAGATCATCTGGTTAAAGAAACACAAGGTGTTATCGTTTATCAAGAACAGGTAATGCAAATTGCGCAAGAACTTGCTGGTTATTCGCTTGGGGAAGCGGATTTATTGCGTAGGGCTATGGGCAAAAAGATTCATAAAGAAATGCAACAACAGCGTACGCGTTTTGTAAGTGGGGCTGTTGCGGGTGGTATTGATAAAGATCAAGCTGATATTATTTTTGATCTTTTAGCAAAATTTGCAGATTACGGTTTTAATAAATCGCACGCTGCTGCTTATGCAATTGTTTCTTATCAAACAGCTTATATGAAAGCACATCATCCCGTTGAGTTTTTAGCCGCTTCCATGACATATGATATGACGAATACGGATAAATTAAATGATTTTCGGCGTGAAGCTTTAAGGCTCGGTATTAAGGTTATTGCACCTTCTGTACAAACATCACACCGCGTTTTTGAGGTTGGTGAAAATTGCATTTATTATTCTCTTTCTGCCATAAAAGGTGTGGGGGAAGCAGTCGTTGACCATATCGTATCTTGTCGCGGCAATAAATTTTTTAAGGATCTGGAAGATTTTTGTGAACGTGTTGATCCTCGTATTGTTAATAAGCGTGCGATGGAAAGTTTAATTTGTGCTGGTGCTTTTGATTGTTTTAATATTGCACGGGAGGTTTTATTGGCAAGTCTTGGAACTCTTCAAGCGCGTGCACTTCGTATTCTTGATAACAATTCTAGCGGACAGACTGATATATTTGGGATGACAGGTGGACTAAAAGAGCCTTTGATTTTATCGCAAACCTCTCCTTGGTTACCGGCTGAAAAACTCTATCGGGAATTTCAAGTAATAGGTTTTTATTTTTCTGCTCACCCGTTAGATGAGTATCAAACTGTTCTTGCTAAAAAACGCATTCAGACTTGGGCTAATTTCTCCAATGCAGTTAAGGGAGGAGCGACTGCTGCTAGGCTTGCTGGAACCGTTGTCGCAAAACAAGTGCGCAAAACAAAATCTGGTAAGAAAATGGGAATTATTCAGTTTTCTGATACGAGCGGACAGTATGAAGCAGTTCTATTTTCCGAGGGACTTTTGAGTTATGAGGAGATGTTAGAGCCAGGAAAATCTTTTATTATTACGGTGAGTGCAGAAAATCGTTCTGAAGGAGTTAGTTTGCGACTTGAGACGCTCCAATCTTTAGAAAAGGAAGCCTTACAAAATCATAAAATGATGCGTCTCTTTATAAAAACTGTTGATACGCTTCCACAAATTGAACAGAATTTAAACCCTAATGGTAACGGAGAGGTAGGGCTGATTCTGATCCAAGAGGAGGGATTGCGGGAAGTGGAAATTACGCTTCCAAAGCGATATAAAATAAATTCACGTGTGGTGAGTGCTATGAAATCGATACAGGGTATTGTCGATGTGGAATTGATTTAAACCAACAATTGTGAGATTTCTGCTTGTTTTGAGCTACATCGTTTTTTATTGGCAACTTAAAAGTTTGGGTGTTAAATAAGGTTTTAGACTTAAAAATTGCTTTTGTTTTAGATGCGTTACGATAGTTTCCTGATGTAGAGATTCAAGAAATTTCAGCTCACTTTATCTATGAGAATCAAAATAATCTGAAGTTTTTAAATTTTATAAGTTTTTACCGTACATTTTTTATTTCGTTTTTTGTTACGTTCACAGCGTCATACGTATAAAGCCAGTTAAGGCTAGACATAATACTTTCTGGAGTACGAATTTTCATGATAAGATTCCGTGCAATTGCAATGGGACCAGTTGCATGATAGGCAACTCTGTTGAGGTTTCCACGTTTTTTCACCGCTGCAATGCGGGGTTTTCGTATTGTTTCGTAAAGCGAAAGAGCTTTTGTCAATGAAAGATCTTTAGCAGAAAGCGTTTCAGCTAATGTGGCAGCATCTTCTATTGCCATGGCAGCACCTTGTGCTGCAAAAGGTAAGGCTGCGTGAGCACAATCACCCACAAGCACTTGCCGCTCTAAGCCTAAAAAACGATCGTGTTTCATTTCAAAAAGCGGCCAATAGGTCCATTCATCAATATGGTCAAAGATCTGCAAGATTTGCAGATTCCAATCTCTAAAAAGAGATTTAAGCTTTTCTTTGTTGCCTTTTTGAGCCCATCCTTTTTCTGAATTTTTTCCGTGCGTAATAGCTACAAAATTCAAAACGTTTTCTGATGAGTGAATGGGATAGACAACAAGATGATTTTTAGGCCCCATCCAAGCAGTAATTGTTTTTATATTTTGTAATAAAAAACAAAAACTTTTAGGAAGATTTTTGAGTTCTGTTGTTGCGCGCCAAGCAATAAATCCGCTAAAATCTGCTTCTTCATGAAAAGGAGCTAATTTCCGTAATGTCGACCAAACTCCATCGCATCCGATAAGGAGAGATGTTGAATAAAGCTGGTGTTGTTGTGTTTCAGTTGCTACATCAGTCTTTATTGTTTTTATGTTAATGCTGCTGGTTTTTGTTTGGGTAAACGAAACAACATCCTCACCTGTTTTGTATTTGATAAGAGGATTTTCAGTAACAGCATTTTGTAAAACTTTTTGTAAGTTAGCTCGGTGAATTGTAATATAAGGGGCCTTCCAATTTTTTTCTGATAAATTAATCAGATCAACGTGCAGACGCGTTTTTAAAGATATCCCATCTCTTAACTGAAGAAAATGTGGTGTTATACTTACTTCGATGAGTTTGCTGAGAATTCCCCAGCGATCAAGAATACATGTCGCATTTGGAGTGAGTTGAATACCAGCGCCCACACTCTCAAGCTGTGGACATTTTTCGACAATGGTGCTTGCTATTCCTTTATGGGCGAGTGCTAAAGCAGAGCTTAATCCCGCAATCCCTGCTCCGACGATGATTGGTGATTGGTTCATTGGTTATTTCATATGGAAAAAGCAGAGAATGCATTATAGTGGATTGCTTGGGTGATAGAGACAGCCTGGTGGGTTTGTTTGATTGTATTGCAGTGAAGGATTATAGCGATAAAGCGTTGAACAATAAGGACAAATTTTTTCATCCATTGATCCCATATCGATAAAAATATGGGGGTGATCAAAGGGTTGTGTGGCACCTACACACATGAATTCTTTTGCACCAATTTCGATTGTTTTATATCCTAGGTCATTTTGAAAATGGGGAATGTTGTGATCAGCCATGGTGTAAAAACTCCGGATAAATTGCCTGATAAGGCATGATTTTGACCTATATTCATCAGTTTGTAATAAAGATTATTATAATGCAAGATGATTTTAAAGATAATTTACGAGTGGGAATATTTCCAAGTGTTTTAAGATATTAAAATGTAAATTTTGTGAGAAATACTTTTCATGGATAGGTTGTGATGACGGTAACCTATCGTAAAGCGTTATGTGGGATATTTAACCATAAGGATTTTGGAGAATATAAAGGAAGATTAGCTAGAATATATGGAACAAAAGGTGACAGATCAGATTTTTATGTCGGATATAACAATGAAAAATCCGGCGCGATTTATTAACCGAGAATTTTCATGGCTACAATTTAATAATCGCGTGTTGATGCAAGCCGCTAATCCGAAGTATCCTTTATTAGAACGGGTGCGATTTCTTTCAATTTCAGCAACAAATCTTGATGAGTTTTTTATGGTTCGTGTTGCTGGTCTTGTTGCTCAAATTCGTGCTAAAGTTACAGCGTGCAGTGCAGATGGGCACACACCGCAAGAGCAACTTGATGTTGTTTTAGCTGATGCTTCGCATTTGCAGGCTAATCAGTTGCGAGAATTGAGTGTGTTACGTCATGAATTAAAACAGAATAATATTGAAATTATTTGTCCTACTGGGCTTTCAGAACTTGAAAAGTCATGGCTTGAAAAATATTTTCTTGATACGATTTTTCCTGTTTTAAAACCTTTTCCGGTTGATCCTGCTGGTCCTTTTCCATTTATTCCTAATTTAGGGCTTTCATTTGCTCTGCAATTGTCTCAATGTGCTGGTCAACACGCACTCATAGTGTTGTTGCCTCTTCCAACTGTTTTGAGACGTTTTATCTCCCTTCCTCGAGAGGGCAAGAGTTTTCGTTTTATTGCGTCTGAAGATGTTATGAGCCTTTTTATGAGCCATGTGTTTCCTGAATATCAAGTCGATGGAATTGGTACATTTAGGGTGATTCGTGATAGTGATATTGAAGTAGAAGAAGAGGCTGAAGATCTTGTTCATTTTTTTGAAACTGCGCTTAAAAGGCGTCGTCGCGGACAGGTTATTCGAATTGAATTTGATGAAAAAATGCCAGAGAACCTACGTCAGTTTATAACGAATAGTCTTGCAGTTCCTGATGATTGTATAAATGTTCTCGATGGGTTCTTAGCGCTTAATATGGTATCAGAGATTGTTTCTATTTCACGCGATGACCTAAAATTTGCACCTTATACTCCTCGTTTCCCTGAATGTATTCGTGAGCATAATGGTGATTGTTTTGCGGCTATTCGTGAAAATGATATCGTGGTTCATCATCCTTATGAATCATTTGATGTTGTTGTACAATTTTTACGTCAGGCAGCTCATGACCCTGATGTTATTGAAATCAAACAAACACTTTATCGCACGTCGAATGATAGCCCAATTGTTAGCGCTTTGATTGATGCTGCCAAACAGGGAAAATCGGTGACCGCTTTGGTAGAACTTAAAGCGCGTTTTGATGAGGAAGCGAATATTCGTTGGGCACGTGATCTTGAACGTGCGGGTGTTCAAGTTGTTTTTGGTTTTATTGAATTAAAAACACACGCTAAGATGTCACTCGTTGTGAGGCGTGAAGGAAAACGTCATCGTTCTTATGTTCATCTTGGAACTGGCAATTATCATCCAATTAATGCTAAAATTTACACTGATCTTTCGTTCTTTACTACTGACGATGATATTGGCCATGATGTTGCATTACTGTTCAATTATATCGCTCAATATGTGCGTCCAAATGAAGCAATGAAGATTGCTTTTTCGCCTTTAACATTACGCAGTCGTATTTTGAAGCATATTGAGGAAGAAATTACCAATGCGCAACAAGGGCGATCTGCTGCTATTTGGATGAAAGTCAATGCATTAGTTGATCCTGAAATTATTGATGCTTTGTATCGTGCCAGTCAAGCAGGAGTGCAGATTGATCTGGTCGTGCGTGGCATATGTTGTTTACGCCCTGGTATTTTAGGAATTTCGGATAATATTCGTGTAAAATCAATCGTAGGGCGTTTTCTTGAACATAGCCGGATTTTTTGTTTTGGTAATGGTAGAGATTTACCTAGTGAAGATGCGCTTGTTTATTTGGGATCCGCTGATATGATGCCTCGTAACCTTGACCATCGTGTTGAAATATTGGTTCCAGTTTTTAATAAAATTGTTCGTCAGCAGATTCTTTTACAAATTATGTTGGCTAATATTATTGATAATCAACAAAGCTTTGATATACTAAATAACGGAACATCGAGACATATAACACCGCAAAAAGGTGAGAGTCCATTTAATGCGCAGGAGTATTTTATGAGCAATGCAGGTCTTTTGGGCTGTAAAAAATCTTTTGGGTCTTCCGCTTCACATTTGATTGCGTTGCATCGGCAGCGGGCTGAAATGCGTAAAGACTGAAATCTTATGACATATATCAATGCTCAGGGTCGGCTAAAAGGGCGTAAACCTATCGCCGTTATTGATATTGGCTCAAATTCTGTTCGACTTGTTGTTTATGAAGGTCTTGTTCGTTCACCAACAGTTTTATTTAATGAAAAGATTCTCTGTGGTCTTGGTCAAGGTGTTGCAAAAAATGGATTTTTAGAAGAAAAATCGATAGAAATGGCATTGCGAACACTGAAACGGTTTCGTGCGCTTTGTCAACAGATTGGTGCAGATGAGGTCTACACTTTAGCAACAGCAGCAGCGCGTGAAGCAAAAAATGGGTTAGCATTTATTCAAAATGCTGAAAATATCTTACAAAATAAAATATACCTCCTTTCAGGGAGTGAAGAGGCTGTTTATTCAGCCTATGGGGTTATTTCTACTTTTTATCAGCCAAAGGGTCTTTCTGGTGATCTTGGGGGCGGAAGTCTTGAACTTATTGATATTGATAATTCTGATGTAGGTAAAGGAATAACTCTGCCGTTAGGTGGTTTACGGTTACAGCATATGTCAAATAATGATATTGCTGAGGCTGCAAAAATTGCACGTGAGCAGTTTTGTAAATCTGCTGACGTTTATAAAGGTATGGCACGCTATTTTTACGCAGTAGGAGGGACGTGGCGTAATTTGGCAAAACTTCATATGGCAACCAAACATTATCGGCTTCCTGTTATGCATGGCTATGAAATTGATGCAGTTGAGATGGAGGATTTCTTGCGTCTTGTAGCAAGTGGCAGTATTGATAATATGAAAGGAATTTCAGCTGTTTCACAGAATCGTCGTCAACTTTTGTCTTATGGGGCGATCGTTCTTATTGAACTTATTCAGTGTATGGGGGTTGAAAAGATAATCTTTTCTGGTGCTGGAGTCCGTGAGGGATTTCTTTATTCACGATTGCCGCAGGAGATTCGTAGTTCAGATCCTCTCATTGCGGCATGTACGGAAATAGCTATTCTACGGGCGCGTTCACCAAAGCAGGCAGAAGAACTCATTGATTTCACGTCTAATGCCTTTGAAGTTTTTGGAATTTCAGAAACGGAAAATGAATGCCGTTACCGTAAAGCTGCCTGTCTTCTGGCAGATATTGGTTGGCGTATACATCCAGATTATCGAGGTAATGAAGCCGCTAATCAGATAGCACTCGGATCTTATTCGGGAATTTCTCATGAGGGGCGCCTTTATGCTGCACTCGCTGTTTTTTTTCGCAATACGGGTTCGCTTATTGAAGAAGAATCTCCCTCCATTTTTCAATTAGCAACCAAAAATATCATTGAAAAAGCACGCATTCTCGGTGAAACTATGCGTATTGCTAATCTTTTTAGCGCTTCGACCGCAGGAATTCTACCTCACTTATCGTGGCATAAAAAAACAGATCATATTGTATTACACATCCCAAGACGTTATGCTGATTTATTAGGGGAACGCCCCCTCGGGCGTTTGAAGAAATTGTCAAAAATAATAAAGCTACCTCTTGCTTTTGAGACTTTCTGATTTTTTTCCTATTAAGTTGTAGGAGTTCATTCCTAGCTTATGGTATGCTTCTTTGCCTATTTTGTTGCTATGCAAATTCATTTTTTTATGGAGTTGCGATTTTGATCAGGTATGCATCTTTCATGATATGACAATGTGAGGTTTACACCTTCCTCGCTTGCATGCAAAGCAAGCTGCTATTTTTGAAAGCTATTGTTATGAAAACCATATTTGGGAATTGAAAGCTTTCTGTTTTTCTAGATTTTTTTCTATACTCGGATTGGTATCTGATTGGCTTTAACTAAAATTCAGTAACTGTTCTCCAACAAATATTGATCAAATATTAAGTTTTAAAATTTCAGCAGGTTTTCTTTACCATATTTATATTGGCTATGGAGCGCATTTTCTCAAAGTTATTAATATAAAAATATTAATATAAAAACGAGTAGTTTAACAATTTTTCTGCGAAGAGAGTGCTCAAAATTTTCTAAAACTCTTCTACATTCTTTTAAATAAAATCGCTTTAGTTTGCAGATGAAGTTACAAAATTTTGCTTGTTTTGAATTTTGCGCAATTTTATACTAAACAAAGATAGGGAATATTCTTTATAATATTTTGTTGTCTTAATCTCAGAATACAAATAGTTTAAATTTTTTTATAAATTAAAGCTTTTTGGTATTTATTCTTCCCTTGCTAAAATAAAATCCTATTTCACCCTTTAGCATTTCTTCGGCTTTTTGACCAAATATTTCATAGCGCCAACCATTCATAGCAGGGATATTTTTCTTCATACACCCATTGGCGATTTTTTCTAAATCATTGGAAGACGCAATAATTTTCGGTGCAATGCCGTTTTCGTTTGCAACGAGTTTTAAGAGTACTTTAAGAAGATCGATTACAGCAGTTGTTGTATCATTGTGTGGATTATGTTTAGGAAGGGCAGGTAAAGTAGAAAGATCTACCTCGAAGCCTTCATGGATAGCTGCGATTAAAGTCTGCGTGATTGAGAGTTTATCCCAGTTTTTGTTAAGACTGCGCAAACGTTTCAATGCAGATTCATCTTTTGGTTGTTGGATTGCGATTTCGATTAGGGATTCATCTTTCATAATATGACGACGCGGAACATTATATCTTCGTGCTTCACGTTCACGCCAAGCTGCTATTTTTTGTAATACGGCAAGCTCACGTTTCTTTTTAACTTTTCCTTTCACCTTTTTCCATGCCTCATTTTCGGGCATATCGTAGGTTTTGGGTGTTAACAGGATAGCTATTTCGTCGTCCATCCAGTGTGTGCGTTTGTTTTTTTCTAGCTGTTTTTTCAATAGGAGATAAACGTCCCTTAGATAGGTTACATCGGCAAGAGCATAGAGTAGTTGTTTTTCGGAAAGAGGACGGTAGCTCCAGTCTGTAAAACGAGATGATTTATCAATGTGATGACCTGTGCAGCGTTCTACAATTTGATCATAGGAAATAGAATCACCAAATCCGCAGATTGATCCTGCTATTTGGGTGTCGAAGAGGGGATAAGGAATGATACCTCCAAGATGATAAATCGTTTCGATATCTTGGCGTGCGGCGTGAAAAACTTTAACAATATTTCTATCTGCCATGAGGTCAAAAAATGGTTGTAGATCAATATTGGGTGCCATTGGATCAATGAGCACTGTAAGATCTGGTGATGCAATCTGGATCAAACATAGCTGAGGCCAAAAAGTTGTTTCACGGATAAATTCAGTGTCTACTGTTACAAAATCAGATGCGCGTAAAGCGGCAAGTGTAATTTCAAGATCTTTTGTTTGTGTAATAAGATTCATCGTTTTATTATAACCAGATAAATTAAATTTGTCTTTTATTGACTTTTTTTTCGAGTCTTTAATCCTCATATCTTGACAAATGGTTGCTAAAAAGGGTTTGTAGCGCATGTTAAATGTTATAATCAAAGGCAAAAACTATGCACCGTTATCGCAGTCATCATTGCGCGGCTCTTCGTAAATGTGATGTAGGAACACAAGTTCGTCTTTCGGGATGGGTTCATCGTGTTCGTGATCATGGCGGAATCCTTTTTGTAGATTTACGTGATCATTTTGGAATCACACAAATTGTTGCTGATCCTGATTCGCCAGCTTTTGAAATGATCGAAAATGTACGGTCTGAATGGGTCATTCGTGTGGATGGAGAAGTATGTGCACGTTCTGATGAGGTGATTAATACAAACCTTCCAACGGGCGAAATTGAAATTTTTGCAAAAGAGGTAGAAATTCTTTCGAAGTCTGATGAACTTCCTCTCCCTGTTTTTGGTGAACCTGATTATCCAGAAGATATTCGATTGAAGTATCGTTTTCTTGATTTACGTCGCGAAACTATGCACAAAAATATCATGCGGCGCACCGAAATTATTGCTGCTATCAGGAGGTACATGCAGGATAATGGTTTCACAGAATTTACAACGCCACTTTTAACTGCATCATCCCCTGAAGGTGCACGTGATTTTTTGGTTCCAAGTCGTATTCATCAGGGAAAATTTTACGCATTGCCGCAAGCACCTCAACAGTACAAACAGTTGTTGATGATGTCAGGTTTTGATCGTTATTTTCAAATTGCTCCCTGTTTTAGAGATGAAGATCCGCGGGCAGATCGTCTTCCAGGTGAATTTTATCAATTAGATGTTGAAATGAGTTTCGTTGAGCAGGAAGATGTTTTGGCAACGATGGAACCCATTATGCGTTCTCTGTTTGAAGAATTTGCCAATGGAAAGCCTGTGACACAAAGCTTCCCTCGTATTTCATACGATGAAGCAGTGCGAAAATATGGCTCTGATAAACCTGATTTACGCAATCCAATCATTATGGAAGATGTTTCTCAACATTTTTGTGATTCTGGTTTTAAAGTTTTTTCTCAGATTTTAGCGAATGATAAAAATGCACAGGTGTGGGCTATTCCGGCTAAAACGGGTGGAAGCCGTGCTTTTTGTGATCGTATGAATGTATGGGCACAAGGTGAGGGACAACCAGGGCTTGGTTATATTTTCTGGCGTGAAGAGAAAGGAAAGCTTGAAGGAGCAGGACCTATCGCTAAAAACATTGGTGAACAGAGGACTGAAGCGATCCGTACTCAGCTTGGACTTGAAAGTGGTGATGCCTGTTTTTTTGTTGCAGGAGACCCAAAAAAGTTTTCATCTTTTGCCGGAGCTGCGCGTACAAGTGTAGGGGAAGCATTAGACCTTGTCGATCGGGATTGCTTTTCTTTAGCATGGATTGTTGATTTTCCATTTTTTGAATGGAATGAAGATGAAAAAAAGCTGGATTTCGCACATAATCCTTTTTCAATGCCTCAGGGTGGAAAAAGTGCCTTCGATTGCCAAGAGCCTCTTACTCTTAAAGCTTTTCAGTATGATCTTGTTTGCAATGGTTATGAAATTGCATCAGGTGGAATCCGTAATCACTCTCCAGAAATGATGCTTAAGGTCTTTGAGCTTGCTGGTCTTTCTAAAGAAGTGGTCGAAGATCGTTTCGGTGGCCTTTATCGTGCGTTTCATTATGGGGCTCCACCGCATGGCGGTATGGCGGCTGGTGTTGACCGTATTATTATGCTTTTGCAAGGCGTAAAAAATTTACGTGAGGTTGCTTTATTTCCTATGAATCAGCAAGCGCTTGATCTTTTGATGAGTGCTCCATCTGATGTTTCTGCTGCGCAATTGCGTGATTTAGGGATCCGAGTTTCTCCTGCCACCAAAAACAATTCGTAAATTTGCCTAAAGATAGTTAATAAATATTGATTGTGGATGGGGGGGCATTTTTTCTGCGTGTATTAAAATTTCATGCTTTTAAATGACATGATGTCTATATTATGTATAATAAACTCAGATATATGTTTTTTAAATCCCTTTAACACTGTAAAAGAAGTTATGGATATATTTTGTTATTAATATATATCTGATTTTATAATATTAATTATAGTTTGTAATTTAATAGAGTGTAAACTATTATTTTACTTATATTTTTTTAGATGAATCGCATAATACTTTTAATTATATTATATATTTATCAATTTTAAATTAGAAAAATATTATTTATGTCCTAAAATTACTAATTGATAGCTTTAAGGATAGAGATGTCTTTTATATTATTTTCTTAAAAATGGTGTTTTATTGTTCTTTAAAAAAGTCTTTTCTTTTAACGCATAGATTCCTATATTTTGCTAAGATAGAGTGTAAAGCACGCACATAAACTTTTCAAATTGCTATAATTTTTCATTCATGTTTAAATCGTAATGTTTGTTTTTATATGGTCTATTTTTAATAAAAATATTCGACTTATAAAATATTGCATTTAATAAATCTTATAGAATAATTGCTCGTTATTTGGGGAATGTTTATCCTAATATTATGTCTGATAAAATGATTTTACCTTTTGATAAAGAACACATTGAGTCAATAGAATTACGTTCTGCTTTGCAAGAGCGCTATTTGGCGTATGCTCTTTCTACTATTACGCACCGTGCATTACCTGATGTGCGTGATGGGTTGAAACCAGTGCATCGGCGTATTGTTCATGCGATGCGTTTGCTTAAACTTAATCCCGAACAATCCTATGCTAAGTGCGCACGGATTGTGGGTGATGTAATGGGAAAGTTTCATCCTCATGGTGATGCCTCTATTTATGATGCATTAGTGCGCTTGGCTCAAAATTTTGCGGTTCGTTATCCATTGGTTGATGGACAAGGTAATTTTGGTAATATTGATGGTGATAATGCTGCTGCTATGCGTTATACGGAAGCACGCATGACTGAAGTGGCGGCGTTGCTGCTTGAGGGGATTAATGAAAACGCCATTGATTTTCGTTTAACCTATAATGAAGAAGATGAAGAGCCTGTTGTTTTACCGGGAGCTTTTCCTAATCTTTTAGCGAATGGTTCATCCGGTATTGCTGTTGGTATGGCAACGTCTATTCCACCGCATAATGCTGCTGAATTATGTGATGCTGCGTTGCATTTGATTGCTCATCCTGATGCGAATGATGAGGAATTAAATCAGTTCGTGCTTGGGCCTGATTTCCCCACAGGTGGTATTTTGGTTGAGCCTAAAAAGAGTATTGAGGAATCTTATCGTACAGGGCGTGGATTCTTTCGGTTGCGTTCGCGTTGGCATCAAGAAACTGGTAGCCGTGGTTCTTATGTAATTATCGTTACTGAAATTCCCTATCAAGTTCAAAAGTCACGTCTTATTGAGAAAACAGCAGAATTACTGCTTGCACGGCGATTACCAATGCTTGAGGATATTCGCGATGAATCAGCAGAAGATATCCGCATTGTGCTGGTTCCTAAAAATCGTACCGTTGATCCTGAACTCCTTATGGAGTCCCTTTTTAAATTAACGGATTTTGAAGTAAGATTTCCTCTAAATTTGAACGTTTTGTCTTTGGGAAAAGTGCCAAATGTTCTTTCTTTGCGCCAAAGCTTGCAACAGTGGCTTGAACATCGTCAAGAAGTGCTTGTTCGTCGCTCTCATTACCGTCTTGATGAAATTGATCGTCGGTTAGAAATTCTCCATGGATATCTTATCGCATATTTGAATCTTGATGAGGTCATTCGGATTATTCGTGAAGAGGATGAACCGAAAAAGGAATTAATTGACCGTTTTAAATTAACAGAAAATCAAGCTGAAGCTATTCTTAATATGCGGTTGCGTTCTCTTCGTAAGCTTGAAGAATTTGAAATTCGCAAAGAATTTGAAGCTCTGAAGTTGGAAAAGGAAAAACTGCAAAATTTATTAGATTCTAGCACAAAGCAATGGAAAATGATTTCCGAAGAAATAATAAAAGTTCGTAAAATTTTTAGTCCTGAAACCCTCTTAGGGAAAAGGCGTACAACATTTGAAGAAGCGCCAAGACATGATATTGACGATATTTATCAGGCAATGATTGAAAAAGAACCGGTCACTATTGTTATTTCTGAAAAGGGATGGATGCGCGCTTTGAAGGGACATTTGAGTGATTACAAAGCACTTTCTTTCAAAGAAGGCGATTGCTTAAAGCTAGCATTTCCAGCCTTCACTACAGATAAGATTACAGTGATAAGTACGGGTGGAAAGTTTTTTTCTATTAGTGCAAATAGTTTGCCTGGAGGACGGGGGCATGGTGAACCAATTCGTATTTTGGTCGATATGGATGATGAGCATGATATTCTTACAGCTTTCGTGCATAATGCGCAGGAAAAACTGCTTTTAGTTTCATCCTATGGAAATGGTTTTATTGTTCCTGCGGCGCAAGTGATTGCCAATACACGAAAAGGGAAGCAGGTTATGAATGTAAAGTTTCCTGATAAAGTAAAGCTTTGCGTTCCGGTAAACGGTGATCATGTTGCAGTGGTTGGTGAAAATCGCAAAATGCTTGTTTTTGCTATTGAACAAATACCAGAAATGAGTCGCGGTAAAGGTGTTCGTTTACAACGTTACAAAGAGGGTGGTGTTGTTGATGCCAAAACCTTTAATTTATCAGAGGGATTAACCTGGCAAGATACAGCTGAACGGTGTTTTAATCGTCAAGCTAGTGATCTCATTGAGTGGATGGGAACACGTGCTGGAGGTGGACGTGTTGTTCCGAAAGGATTTCCGAAATCAGGAAAATTTACCAATTAAAATTAAATTATGTAATATATTTAACTCTTAAGTTCTATGCTTCACGAGATTTGAGATCAAAGGTGGAGGAGTGAGAATGTTCCATTTGTTAAAGAATAGGCATGTTATCCAACAAAAAATATGACATCAAGCGTTAGCAATTGGCAAAATATTTGATCTTCATTGAAGATGAGTTTTTGGGATGTGTGTGAGGACTAAAAACTTTCTCTGTTATTTTGTAGAAGGTGGTGATGTCGTGAGAACTTCTCCTTATCCAAAGGTAAATGACACTTAATTCCTAAAGCTTATATCCTAGTATCAAAAAAGGATTTCTCCTCCGTTTTCGCAAGCACTTACCAAGGACTATGGATTATGATGGAGACATTGGTGAAGATTGATACTCATTTATCTGGGTTCATCCTTTGACCAAGCTTAGAGATAAAACCAGCATAAAAAGGAAGTTTTGGGGAGAAACAAAGAAAATTTACCACCAAGAGGCATGCTGTGGTGGATTCCTTAGGGGCGGATCTTTACGTTTTGTTTTCGCTTTAGGGAGCTTGGGGTGAGATAACTCAAGTATTTCAGTGTGTTAAAGGCGATTAGAATACACAAGTTTTTCTGATAATAATTATTTTTAGATGTACGAAGAAAAGGTGAGTGGACGCAAAATTATATTTCGGTTCTCCTTTTTCACTTAGACAAGAAAACATCGTAGAATGATACTGAATACCTTTACAAAGAATGCTATCTTATCGAAGGGTTCTTTAATAACAAACCATTTCAGATATGGCTTCTAGCGGTTGAATACAAAGCTTCTACTTTTATGGGATTGCTGGTCTATGCTTTAGTGGCCTTCTAGATTAGGAAGCGTGCTATACAAAGCTTAAATTTATAAAGGCGTAAAAAAGAACGCTATATGATTTGGTTTTGCTATAGCCCCTATTGAGGATATTTCAACCTTTTTAATAACGGCGTTTATTCAGGATTATTGTATTGCTTAAAAAGATGTCCACGTTCAGCCCATAAGACGAGGAGTATGGCAATGAGACTAAGAAAGAAAAATCCTGCTGAATTAGGGATGGTCGTTTCATTAAACTGTTGAGCAATAAAAAAACTAAGACCTGTACCAATAGATGTTTGTAGAAAACCAGATATAGATGACGCCGTTCCAGCTATTTCTCCTACCGGTTCAAGAGCGAGTGTATTGAAGTTTGCCATAATACCACCGCAGGCAAACATCAGTATACAGAATAACAGCATGTAAAAAGGAAAAGGAAGAATACCATCTGTTAAGATGGAGCCAACAAACCATACACATGAAGTGATACAAAAGAGTAAAAGCATCGCGTGAGCAATACGCCGCATTCCAAGGTGTCCAACAAGTTGAGAGTTAAAGAATGATGATAGAGCTTGAAATGCAGCACCGACTGCAAAGGCAATAGGGAACCAAAGTCCTAGATTATAGATGCCTTCATATGTTTGTTGCGATGTATTAACGGCGGTAAAGATACAGCCTAAAATAATGGAAGTTGCTAGTGTATAGCAAAGTGTTGTACGATTGGTTATCACAATCCATAAATTATGTTTGACCGAAGAAAAGGAAAGAGAGCGTTGTGCATAAAGAGTTTCAGGTAAGCGCAGTTGAATCCAAATCATCAGTCCTAAACCAATAATTGCCATGAATATAAAAATAAATTGCCAGTTTCCAAACAGTAAAATGATCTGTCCTGTTGCTGGTCCAATCATTGGTGCAATAAGGAAAACCATCATCACGATAGACATCACTTCTGCCATTTTCCGACCACTATAGAGATCACGTACAACGGAAACTGT
This sequence comes from Bartonella jaculi, assembly GCF_039543045.1. Taxonomy (NCBI): domain Bacteria; kingdom Pseudomonadati; phylum Pseudomonadota; class Alphaproteobacteria; order Hyphomicrobiales; family Bartonellaceae; genus Bartonella; species Bartonella jaculi. The sequence goes on along the minus strand of NZ_BAABIZ010000003.1, from coordinate 62,098 downwards.
GAGCACGCGCATAGCAGCTCCTCCCATACCTTGCAAGATACGCAAAATAAGCAAAAGAGAAAAATTAGATACAAATGCACAGCCAATCGCTGTAAATGAATAAAAAGCAAGACCAATAAGAATAAGTTTACGTCGCCCATAACGATCGCTTATAGGACCAAAAAATATCTGTGTGACGCCATAGCTGATAAGATAACTAGAAATGATATAATGTTGATCATTTTCATTGGTAACATTTAAACTGTTTAAAATGTTAGGCATGGCTGGCAGCATAATATCAACAGCTATAGAATTAACAGCCATGAGTGAGGCAATGAGGATAACAAATTCTTTATAGCCAATTTTTTTTCTAATCGCATCACTATGCTTTTGTTCGTCGACTGAATATGACATATGCATCCTTTAAATAAAAGTTTCGACTGAACACGGTTCTATAAGAAGCGAATAAAATGAGAGATATCTACGATTTATTGCAAGGAACGTCTTTTTCCTTTAGCAGCTCTTGCAATTCATTATTTTGAAACATTTCTTTAACAATATCACAGCCGCCTACAAATTCACCTTTGATATAGAGCTGCGGAATTGTTGGCCAATTTGAATAGTCTTTGATCCCTTGGCGCAATTCGTTAGAAGTTAAGATATTAATTCCTTTATAATTTAACCCTAAATAGTCAAGAATTTGAACGACCTGCCCAGAAAAGCCACATTGTGGAGCGTCAGGCGTTCCTTTCATGAATAAAACGACATCATTTGTTTTAATTTCGTTGTCAATAAAATCATGAACAGTAGTCATTGATAATCCTTCATAGTGCAAATTTTTGGAAGTGTGCATTTGTGCTCGTATTATTTTCTAATCGTATTGAGTGAATGAATGCAAGAAGAAATTTTAAAATTATTTGGGAGTACTTGTTTGTAATGCTAAAGCATGCAGATCGTTTCCCATATTGCCTTTGAGAGCATCATAAACCATTTTGTGCTGCTGAACACGGCTTTTACCGCGAAAGCTTTCAGAAATAACTTCTGCAGCGTAGTGTTCTCCATCGCCAGCGAGATCACGGATTATCACAGTTGCATCGGGAATACCTTCGCGAATAAGTGTTTCAATTGCACGGGCACTCATTGCCATGATTATTCTCCTCTGTTTGTTAATTTTTTATAAGAGTAGCATATAGTCAAGAAAAACGAAAAAATCTTCATTCTTCGCCCATAAATTTTGGAAACCAATTTTCATAGGCTTGTGTGAGTTCATCTATGGAAAGCTTTAATATGCCATCTATATCAAGTGAAGTGCCTGTAACTATACCAAGCTCTGTTAAAGAAACTGCATTCGTTTGTGCGCGTTCTTTAAGGTTATTGAGTGCTTCAGGTTTGACTGCTAAAAGATAACGCCCTTGGTCTTCTCCAAAAAGTTCTGCATGCTCTGGTGATTTGTTGCTTAATTTTACTTTGACCCCTTTACCTGCTTTAATAACCATTTCTGCAAGTGCAATGGCTAATCCTCCATCAGAAAGGTCATGGGCAGCGTGAACAAAGCCGCAGTGTATAACATCTCGAACAAATTGCCCATGCTTTTTTTCAAGCTGTAAGTCTATATGAGGTGGGCTACCGGCATCAATATTTAAAATATCCCGTACATAGATCGATTGTCCTAAATGTGAGCCGCAAGGTCCAACCAAAACAATACTGTCCCCATTTTGCATACCACTGATTGTTATCATTTTAGACCAATCGTCAAGAAGACCAACCCCAGCAATCGTGGGGGTAGGAGGGATTGCTTCTCCATTGGTTTCATTATAAAGGGAAACATTGCCTGAAACGATAGGGAAGTCGAGGGCTCTACAAGCTTCACCTATGCCTTTAATGGCGAACACCAATTGCCCCATAATTTCAGGTTTTTCAGGATTACCAAAATTGAGATTATCTGTAGCTGCCAGTGGTATTGCACCTGTCGTGCTAATGTTGCGCCAGCATTCTGCAACGGCCTGTTTTCCTCCCTCGTAAGGGTCAGCTTCACAATAGCGAGGTGTCACATCAGAAGAAAAAGCAAGGGCACGTTTATCGTTATTACTTACACGAATAACTCCTGCGTCCCCTCCTGGGCGAACAAGCGTATTTCCTTGAATAAGTGTGTCATATTGCTCATAAATCCATCGCCGTGAGCTTTGATTAGCAGAGCTCAATAATGTCAGGAGTGCATCAGAAAGATTTTCAACTTTTTTTACTTCTTCTACTTTAAGAATAGGTTTTAGGGTAGGCTCACTCCACGGGCGATCATAAACCGGTGCTTCATCACCAAGCTCTTTGATGGGAAGGTTGACGACTTCTTCTCCTTGATGCAATACACGGAAACGTAAATCATCTGTTGTTTTTCCAATAATAGAAAAATGAAGTCCCCATTTGTAAAAAATTTCAGCTGCTTGTTGTTCCATTTCTGGTTTAAGAATCATCAGCATACGCTCTTGGCTTTCAGAGAGCATCATTTCGTAAGCTGTCATATTTTCTTCACGAACAGGAACTTTATCGAGATTAAGTTCTATACCTAGATTTCCTTTTGCCCCCATTTCAACCGCAGAGGATGTTAACCCCGCAGCTCCCATATCTTGAATAGCAATGACAGCTCCTAGTTCCATGAGTTCCAAACAAGCTTCAAGAAGACACTTTTCAGTAAAAGGATCACCCACTTGAACGGTTGGACGTTTTTCATTGATTGAATCATCAAATTCAGCAGAAGCCATTGTTGCTCCACCAACGCCATCACGCCCTGTTTTTGCTCCTAAATAGACAACAGGAAGTCCTACTCCTTGTGCTTTAGAGTAAAAAAGAGAGTCTGTTTTTGCTATCCCTGCGGCAAAAGCGTTGACAAGGATATTGCCATTATAACGCTTATCAAAATTGATTTCTCCTCCAACAGTGGGGACACCAAAAGAATTTCCATAGCCACCAATTCCGGCAACGACACCAGAAACAAGATGGCGTGTTCGAGGATGATCAGGAGAACCAAATCGCAATGCATTCATGGCTGCCACGGGACGAGCGCCCATTGTAAAAACATCCCGCAAAATGCCACCAACACCTGTTGCTGCACCTTGATAAGGCTCAATGTAAGAGGGGTGGTTATGGCTTTCCATTTTGAAAACTACGCATTGACCTCCACCGATATCAACAACACCAGCGTTTTCACCAGGACCTTGAATGACATATTTGCTTTGTGTTGGGAGAGTTTTTAGCCATTTTTTAGATGATTTATAAGAACAATGTTCATTCCACATTGCAGAGAAAATTCCAAGTTCGGTAAATGTTGGTGTTCTACCAATCAGCTTCAAAATATGTTGATACTCGTCAGCTTTTAGACCATGACGCGCAACTAATTCTGGTGTTATGGCAACGTTATTGCAGAGACTCATGCGTTTTTCATTCCATTAAAGTAATCAAAATTTAGCTTTTTGTTGCTTCTGATGCAGTTTTTAAGTTCAGTTATTTTTTTGTTTCATGATGAGACCATTAATGAATTATAAGCCCCAACTCTATTCGCTTGTCCTTTAAGCTTGAAGAAAAAAATTTGTTTTCGGTCTTTAGAGTAATGTGTTTTTTAGCTAAAGAAATTTTCTTAATAAAATTATTCATTACATATATTCTAAACCATTTAGAATCGGCAGTTAATATAAAAGTCGCTAAGGATACCAGAATAGCTTTTGTTTATGATCATTAATTTGCCAATTCTAAAGCACTTTGGAAAAGTAAACGACCATCAGTACCACCATGTGCGGTTTCAATAAAGTTCTCAGGATGAGGCATCATACCAAGAACATTACCAGTTTTATTGATAATACCAGCAATATCACTGATCGAACCATTAGGATTTGTATTTTCTGCATAGCGGAAAATAATTTGTTCATTATCTTCCATTTGTTTTAATGTTTCATTATCAACAAAATAGTTTCCATCGTGATGAGCAACAGGACAACGAATGATTTGTCCTTTGGAATAATATCGAGAAAATTTCGTGTTGGCGTTCACTATTTCAAGTTTTATTTCACGACAAACAAACTTTAATGAAGCATTACGCATTAAGGCACCAGGTAGTAATCCTGCTTCCAATAAAATTTGGAATCCATTACATATGCCTATTATCGTAACACCTTTTTGTGCTTTTTCACGAATAGCTCGAAAAACGGGGGTTCTTGCGGCAATAGCACCACATCTTAAATAATCTCCATAAGAAAAACCACCAGGAATAACAATGACATCTACATCTGGAATTGTTGATTCTGTTTGCCAAATTTTCAGTGGCTCAACTCCCGTGATGTGCTGTAATGCCGCAACCATGTCCCGATCGCGATTTAATCCAGGTAATTGAATGATAGCAGTTTTCATGGAGGATTCCATTTAAAAAAGTTCTATGGTGTAATTTTCAATGACAGTATTTGCCAATAACTCTTCACACATCTGTTCAAGTTTTTGCTTTGCGGTTTCAGAAGGCTGATCATCGAGTACAATATCAAAAACTTTTCCTTGGCGAATAGAGTGAATGCCTTTGAAAGCTAGACTTTTTAAAGCACCGCCAATTGCTTCTCCTTGCGGATCAAGAACGCTACTTTTGAGAGTAACTATAACACGTGCTTTCATTTTTTATCTTCCTGTTACTAAAAAAACGCTCTTCGAAGAGGTTGTACTTACCAATATAAAAGAAGGTAATATAATGTCACCTTGTTGTTTATTTTACTAAAACTGGCCCACTTGGCCGTGAAGGCTCATTTTCATTAATTATGCCAAGGCGCTTTGCTACCTCTTGATAAGCGTTAATAAGTCCACCCATATCATGGCGAAAACGATCTTTATCCATTTTCTCTCGTGTTTGCATATCCCATAAACGAGCAGAATCAGGTGATATTTCATCAGCAAGAACAATGCGCATCGCTTCATCTTCCCATAGGCGGCCAAATTCCATTTTAAAATCAATTAATTGGATATTGACACCTGCAAAAAGTCCAGAAAGAAAATCATTAATACGAATTGAAAGTTGCATAATGTCTTCTATTTCTTGTGGGACAGCCCAGCCAAAAGCGGTAATATGTTCTTCAGTTACCATTGGATCATCAAGAGAATCGTTTTTATAATAAAATTCAATGATGGGTTGTGAAAGAGCAGTTCCTTCTTTTAATCCCAAACGTTTAGAAAGAGAGCCAGCGGCAACATTACGAACAACAACTTCCAATGGAATAATTTCAACGGCTTTAATGAGTTGTTCGCGCATATTTATACGCCTAATAAAGTGTGTTGGGATGCCCAAACGACCAAGCTGGCTAAAGATATGTTCCGAGATACGGTTGTTTAAAACCCCTTTTCCATCAATAACTTCATGCTTTTTTGCATTAAAAGCAGTTGCGTCATCTTTAAAAAACTGAATATAAGTCCCTGGTTCAGGTCCCTCATATAGAATTTTGGCCTTGCCTTCATAAATACGGTGGCGACGATTCATTGTGATTCTCTATTTCTCTGAGAAGTTTTAAATAGCATTGATAAGTGATACTATCCTAGTTAATAGAAATTCTCAATGATTGTCATGACACTTCTTATAATTTTTATCATATGGATTTGATCCATAAAAGATTCAGGACATAGATAGAGTGAAGAAGGCTATTCTCATAAATTAAATTTTTGCAAGGAAATGGGAAAGAACCATAAGCCCTTCAGGCCAAGGCCCATGGCCGGATTCTGCATTAATATGGCCAGACTGTCCAGCATCAACAAAAAGCGCCCCCCAATCATCGGCAAGATTTTCTGCTACCGAGAATGGGCAAAATTCATCGTTCCGGCTGGCTATGACCACTGAGGGGAAAGGCAATTTTTCACCGTGGTATGGGCCAAATGTCTTTAAGTGTTTGGGACGTATTTTTTCATTTGCTACATCTGGGGGGGCAACAAAGAAAGCGCCACAAACCTTTTCTGCATTTTGTAGTGTTGCATGAATAGCTGTGGGAACTCCCAATGAATGAGCAATAATAAAAACAGGTTTATGGGCTTGTGTAATAGCGATTCTAACCTGATTAACCCATTCTTCACAAACGGGTTTTGACCAATGGGCTTGTTTAACACGACGAGCTGTAGACAGTTTTTTTTCCCAACGTGTTTGCCAATGGTCAGGACCAGATCCTTTATAGCCTGGCACAATAATAATATCGAGTTGATTTGCTTTCATGAACTGTTTTTTTCATCACAATGAGCTTTGGATCACAGGCGGGGAGGCAACATATTTATTTTGTATGTATGCATTTTTTACTCTCCAAAGACGCGTTTAAAAATCGTGTTGATATGTTTCGTATGGTAAGAAAGGTCAAATTTTTCACGCAGTTCTCCCTCACTTAATGCTTTTGTAACGTCTTTATCGTTAAGCAATTCTTCTAAAAAGTCTTTTCCTTGCTCCCAAACTTTCATCGCATTTCTTTGTACAATACGATAAGAATCTTCACGACTGATGCCAGCTTGCGTGAGTGCTAAAAGCACCCGTTGTGAATGAACAAGACCACGAAATTTATTGAGATTTTTTTGCATATTTTCTGGGTATACAATTAAATTTTCAATGACAGATGTCAGTCGAGCAAGAGCAAAATCAAGTGTAATAGTTGCATCAGGACCGATATACCGTTCAACAGATGAATGAGAAATATCGCGTTCATGCCAAAGAGCTACATTTTCCATGGCGGGCATTGCAAATGCACGCACCATACGTGCTAACCCCGTTAAATTCTCTGTTAAAACTGGATTACGTTTGTGGGGCATGGCGGATGAGCCTTTTTGCCCAGGTGAGAAATGTTCTTCTGCTTCAAGAACTTCTGTTCGTTGCAGATGGCGTATTTCTATAGCTAGTCTTTCAATAGATGAAGCAATAACACCAAGCGTTGCAAAGAACATAGCGTGACGATCACGTGGTATAACTTGAGTGGAAACAGGTTCAGCACGCATACCCAAGGCTTTTGCTACATGTTCTTCAACGCGTGGATCAATGTTAGCAAAAGTTCCTACAGCTCCTGAAATAGCGCAAGTAGAAATTTCTTCACGTGCAGCGAGAAGACGTTGGCGACAACGGGAAAATTCAGCGTATGCAAGAGCAAGTTTGATTCCAAATGTTGTGGGTTCAGCATGAATACCATGACTACGCCCAATCGTGATTGTTTCTTTATGCTCAAAAGCGCGTTTTTTTAATGCTTCAAGAAGTTGGTCGATATCTTTTAACAAAATATCACTAGCACGCATCAATTGTATACTAAGCGTTGTGTCTAAGACATCTGATGATGTCATACCTTGGTGAATAAAACGCGCTTCTGGTCCAACAAATTCAGCTAAGTGCGTTAGAAATGCTATAACATCATGTTTGGTAATTGCTTCAATTTCATTAATGCGATTTATATCAAATTCAGCTGCTCTCCCTTTTTCCCAAATGATTTTTGCTGCTTCTTTGGGAATAATGCCTAATTGAGCTAGTGCATCACAGGCATGTGCTTCAATTTCAAACCAAATACGATATTTCGTTTTGAGTGACCAAATTGCTACCATTTCAGAGCGGGAATAACGGTCGATCATAATTTTTTCCTTATTGTGAGAGAGTTGCGGCTTGGCGCAATGCATGAATACGTGTTTTGTAAAGCTCTTTGTTTCCATCTTTATAAATTGCAGAGCCTGCGACAAAGACATTTGCACCAGCTTTTGCAGCTATTCCGATTGTATCAACAGTGATACCACCATCAACTTCAAGATCAATAGGTCGATGAGCAATCATACTTTTAACGCGTTTGATTTTATCTTGCATTTCTGGAATGAAACTTTGCCCACCAAAACCAGGATTAACTGTCATGATCAAGATAAGATCTAATTGATCAAGCAAATATTCAAGCACAGATTCTGGTGTACTTGGATTGATTGAAATTCCAGCTTTTTTACCCATTGCTTTAATTATTTGTAGTGAACGGTGAATATGTGGACCCGATTCTGCATGAACGGTTATAATATCTGAGCCAGCTTTTGCAAAAGATTCAAGATAAGGATCCACTGGTGCAATCATCAAATGAACGTCAAATATTGCTTTGGTTAATGGGCGCAATGCCTTGACGACATCAGGACCAAAAGTGATATTAGGAACAAAGTGGCCATCCATAATGTCGAGATGAAGCCAGTCTGCCCCAGCATCAACAACATCTAAGACTTCTTGGCCAAGTTTGGAAAAATTAGAAGCTAAAAGTGAAGGTGAAATGAGGTAAGAACGTGGCATTAAGATCTCCTTGCTTGGCTCTTTTTAGCATGTAGTTCTGTATGTTAAAATATCATGTACATTATAATGTAAAAGAATAACCATGTGTCATAGATCTTTTTATTGAAATGTTTTTTGAAATTTTAAAAGCTTTATAAGTGAAAAATATGCCAAATCATACAACACATTTAATACCTAAGCCTCAAGATATTTTTACTATTTCTCCGCAAGAATATCGGGACACTATGAGTCATTTTGCAGGAGCTGTGCATATTGTGACAACGAATGGCGTTAAGGGAAAGCGTGGGGTAACGGTTTCAGCTTGTTGTTCCTTATCAGATGATCCTCCAATGCTTCTTGTTTGCTTAAGACACCATAATCCTAAGAATAATTTGTTTGTGGAGAATGGAAATTTTTGTGTTAATAGCTTGGCAGGGAAACATCGTTCATTGGCGGATATTTTTTCTAGGCGTTGCGATTTCACACAAAATGAATGTTTTGATAGGGCTCAATGGAGTATTTTGCAGACTGGTGCACCTAGTCTTTCAGATGCCTTAGCCTCACTTGATTGCCGTTTGGTTTGTTGGCACGAACATGCAACCCATTATGTTTTGATTGGTGAAGTTGTTGCAATAAATCGTAATCAAGAAAAAGACTCCTTGATATATTTGAATCGTGGATACCATACTCTGCCTTTATAAATGTTTTTGTTTCTTTCTATATTATGGGAATTTGCTGTTGATGTGTTTCAGTTTTTGCTCAAGAAGTGAATGCGCTTGTTTCTCATCACTCTAAATGCCTGCATTTTTTCTTTTAAGCTTGTTTGCAGGTATGACAGGAATGGATATTAAAGGGGATGCTTGTCTAGAGTTATTACAATATAGTACATGCTCTGTAAAAAAGTGGTACTGATTTACACACAATGACTTTAAACATATCTTGTATGTTGTTATAAAAAGCATTTTACTCTTGTATTGATTGGGGTTGCACAATATATAGACCGCACATACCATATATGGAGGTTTATGGCATGAGCGAAAAGCCTGATGATCAATATCGTCCTAGTGAAGATGAGCCTTTTATGAATGAGCGGCAAAAGGCCTATTTTCGTGCGAAATTGGTTTCTTGGAAAAATGATATATTGAGAGAAGCCCGTGAGACTTTGGAAAACTTGCAGGAGGAGAATACTGGTCAGCCCGATTTAGCTGATAGAGCATCTTGTGAAACTGATCGTACAATCGAATTGCGTGCTCGTGATCGTCAGAGGAAACTGATTTCAAAGATAGAGGCAGCTTTGGAGCGTATTGATAACGGTACTTACGGATTTTGTGAGGAAACTGGCGAACCTATTGGTATAAAACGTCTTGAGGCTCGACCCATTGCAGTTTTATCGTTGGAGGCACAGGAACGTCATGAACGACGAGAAAGGGTATATCGCAACGATTGAAATCGATTGTGATGATAAATAAATGAGATGCTCTCTGTCAGAGTTGATTATTTATTTTTTCTGCACTGGGACGAATAAAGATGGCTCTTGCCGTCCTTCAATTTCAGCGGTGATTGCGGAATCCTCCAAATATTGATTCATAAAAGTTCTAGAAACATTATCCTGAGAATGCTCTATTTCGCTTACGGAAGAAGATCTTTTTTTTGTAAGATTGGGATTTAAATCGGTTTGTGTTATTGTTAATGTTGGTTGTGTATCTTGCTTTTGTTTATCATCACTTTTGTGTGTGATACGTTCACTAATAATATCCGATTCTATAACAAAATCTGTTAATCCACCAATCAGAATGAGATGTTCTCTATCATCACAGCGTATCAGAATAAGACGACGCGTACGATCAATGACAAGTGTATCGCATATGGTTAATCGTGGAGGACGTTTTTTTTTATTTGTGTTGAATCCTCTTGTATTTAAACGGCGTAAAAACGTGATGAATGCAGTAATAATGGTGATGATCACTACAAAAAGCACAAGGCTTATGGTTATGTTTGCTGCGGATGTGCCTATTTGGTTTGATAACCAGACATGCATGGTGCTTCTCCCACTTTATATTCTATAAATCTGTAAACATACTTTAAAAGGTCTACTTAGAATATGAAACTGATCTTTTTAACGTTGAGTGATTTTCATAGAGTAGATATTATCATGGTGTATACTTCATAACAACGATTATGGAAGTAATTTGTTGTATAAGATAAGAAATGACCACAATCGAGGCAAAGAGAAATGGATAAAGGTTTTGAGAATATTGAAAGATCATCATCTACTTTTGTTCATTGGGGAACTATGATTTTTGTTATCGTTTTTCTGTTCATTGTGGGTATTCTAGGATTTTTTTATCCGCAGAGCTATTTCGAAAAGGCTATGTTGGTCTCTTTTTTATTTTTAGCGGTTATAGGTGTTGCTGCACTCATTTTGATAGGGATGGGGGTTTTAAAATATAATACAACATCGTTGCATCGAGAGTTTGATTTCAGCATTTTTGATAATATCGATGATGCAATTATAGTTTCTGATCTGTCAGGTTTTGTTTATTATTCTAATCAAAACTATCGAAAAATTTTTACCTATAAGCCTGATGCCTCTTGTTATGCGGTGATTGCTGATCTTCCCGGAGCTGGTGCGCTTTCCTACCGTCTAAAAGTTGCTGCATGTAATAATCTTGCAGCGCAAGAAGAGTTTAGGATAGAAAAACCAATTTTTTCCCATGTGACCGAGAGAAATTCTGTTTGGTATAATATTTATGTTCAGCCGATAACAAAGGGGAAAAAAAGGTTTTTATTTTGGCGTATTGCCGATATTTCGCATTTGCAGGGGGGGCGTGAAGCTTTTTTTTCGAATCTTCAAGAAGCAATCAATCATTTGGATCAAGCTCCTGTTGGTTTTTTGTCCGTTAACACACAAGGGATGGTTCTTTATGCAAATGCAGTTTTTGCTGAATGGTTTTCAATCGACTTAGCAAATTTTACCGTTGGCCAATATAATTTTGATGGACTATTTGATGGCGTTAAAACCAATAGTGCGTGGAGTGATCTTTGTTTGCAACACAATAAACATCAAAGCTTAGGTTGCTCTCTCCCTTATACGTTTTCGTTATGTTTAAATTCAGAGAACAGTAGCAATGAAACATTGAGTTGTTTTATGTGTGCTTCTTCTTTAGAGAATGAAACCATTTATCGTATTGTGATGATGCCACAGCAGATGCAAAAGGGAGAGGACAATTATCAATCAAAATTACCAAGTCTATTGGTAGAGTATTTTAATGCAAGTCCTTTTGCAATAGCAGTGGTAGACCAGAAAGGACAATCGGTTTACATAAATAATGCTTTTTCATCATTAATGGGGTGTACGAGTCAAAATATTAGTCTTTACGATGTTATATCTCGCCATGATCATGCACAGCTAGAGCGTGCATTTCAGAAAATTACGATAAATAAAAATTATTCAATTTCGATAGAGACAGTTTTAGAAAATAATGAGGAACGTCATTTACGTCTCCATGTTATGCCTGTAACGCCATATTATGGTGATACATTGCGAGATTTGGTAATTCTATCTGTCATAGAAATAACACAACAAAAAACGCTTGAAGATAAAATGATACAAAGTCAGAAGATGCATGCTGTTGGGCAATTGGCAGGGGGCATTGCTCATGATTTTAATAACGTTTTAACAGCAATTTTGATGTCTTGTGATCTTCTTTTAAATACGCATCGCAGTTCTGATCCAGCACATGCTGATCTTATCAATATCAAGAACAATGCTAATCGTGCTGCTGCACTTGTGCAACAATTATTAGCTTTTTCTAGAAAACAAACGCTTCGACCTGAAAAAGTTGATTTTACAGAACTTTTATCAGATATGCGCAATCTTATTTTGCCACTTTTAGGGAATAATATTCAGTTAAAAATTATTCATGGAAGAGATTTATGGAGTGTTGAAGTCGATCAAGCATCTTTCCAGCGTGTTATTATGAATTTGGTTATTAATGCGCGTGATGCTATGTCGGAGGGAGGGGTTGTGACTATTGCAACAAACAACATTACAAAACAGCAGAGTGCTGAATTCGATAATGTTGGTTTTGCAATTGGTGAGTATGTGCAGTTGACCATTTCGGATACAGGAACTGGTATATCAGCTGCTATACAAGAAAAAATATTTGAGCCATTTTTTACAACAAAAGAAGTTGGAAAAGGAACAGGGCTTGGTTTATCAATGGTTTATGGGATCATTAAACAGACAGGTGGTTATATTTACTGTGATAGCCAAGAAGGAAAAGGGGCGACGTTTCATATCTTTCTTCCCCGTTATATTTCTGATACTTGCGATGAAATTTCCCAGCAGAATAAAAAAGTGGAAGAGCAGGAAAAAAGTACAGATTTAACAGGATCGGCGACTGTTTTATTGGTTGAAGATGAAGATTCTGTCAGAATGGGTGGGGTAAAAGCACTCCAAATGAGAGGATATAATGTTTTAGAAGCAGCAAGCGGGGTGGAGGCTCTTGCTGTTCTTGAAGAAAATGAGGGTGCTGTTGATATCGTTGTTTCTGATGTCGTAATGCCAGAAATGGATGGTCCTACTTTGCTCAAAGAATTGCGTAAAAAATATCCTAATATCAAATTTATTTTTGTTTCTGGGTATGCGAAAGATGCTTTTACTAAAAATCTCCCACAAGATGCTGTTTTCGGTTTTTTATCTAAACCATTTACACTCAAACAGTTAACTCTAGCAGTTAAAGAAACACTTGCACAATGAAAGAGTAAAAATTGTGTGTTTTTAGATTTTTTAGATGAAAATCGGAGGCTCTTGAAAAAATAATCATAATAATTTTCAGAAATAATTATTTAAAAGAGTAATTTTGATATTTACAACTAAGAAGTTAAGAAAAGATATTGCACAGATTTAGCATAAAAACATTCATGAAATAACGAGATTCTATCCTAACAAAATCCTTACATCATTTAAGATGTAAGAGATGCAAAATAAATGAAGGGTTGATATTAGAGCGCGCTGTTGGTGTCATCAAAAGGATAAAAGTTGTTGTTGAGAATCTGCTATCATGTTGTTTTTTTCAATGAATATTTTTAAGGCTTCTGGATAGAGTTTATGTTCAGCCTTAAGGACTCTTTTTGCTAAACTATCAGTGGTATCATTGGAACATACTGGAACAGCGGCTTGAGCAAGAATTTTTCCTGCATCCATTTCGTTTGTAACAAGGTGAACAGTACAACCAGTAATTTTAACGCCTGCTTGTAAAGCTCTTTCATGCGTATTTAAACCTTTAAATGAAGGCAAAAGAGAAGGATGAATGTTTAAAATTCGTCCTTCATAAAGTTTTACAAAATGCGGTGAGATAAGGCGCATATAACCAGCAAAGCAGATAAGATCTGGCTGATATTTAGCTAAAATTGTGAAGATAGATTCTTCGTGTGCTTCTTTAGTTGAGTAATCTTTGCGATCAACAACGTGAATAGGTAAGTTATTGTCACGTGCTTTTTCGATTCCCGTCGCATGAGGATTATCGCAAATAACTGCGACGATTTCAGCAGGGTATTCTTTTTGTTTACTTGCTTTAGCGAGGGCAACCATATTGGAGCCGTTGCCAGAAATAAAAACAACAATTTGTTTTTTCATAAGTGAAGCACACCTCTACAGATTGTTCCTTTATCTTGATCTTGGCGTTTTGTTAAAATGCCAAGCGTAGTAACGGTCTCTCCTTGCATTTCAAGTGCTTTTGTAATTGTTTCAACCGCATTTTGTGCTACGATAATGACCATACCAATACCGCAATTAAATGTTCGTAACATTTCTATTTCTTCTATTTTACCTTGTTTGGCAATCCATGAAAAGACTGGTGGAACATTAATGGCAGAAAGATTAAGCTCAGCACTAAGAAAGGAGGGAAGTACACGCGGAATGTTTTCAGGAAAGCCTCCACCTGTGATGTGAGCAAGAGCTTTGATTCCTTTGTAATTTCGTATGATGGGCAGGAGAGACTTTACATAAATGCGTGTCGGTGTGAGAAGAGATGTACCAAGGCTCATTGTGGGATTAAAAGGAGCAGGAACATCCCATTTTAGATCACTTTGTTGGATGATTCTTCTGACAAGAGAAAAGCCATTGGAATGAATTCCAGATGAGCTAAGTCCTAAAATGATATCGCCTTCTGTGAGGTCTTTTGAAGGGAGTAATGTGTTACGTTCGGTAGCTCCTACAGCAAAGCCTGCCAAGTCATAATCTCCCTTCGCATACATATCTGGCATTTCTGCAGTTTCTCCTCCAATCAGGGCTGCACCTGCTTGCCGACATCCTTCTGCGATACCAGAAACAATTGTTGCACCCTGTTCAGGATCAAGCTTTCCAGTTGCAAAATAATCGAGAAAAAAGAGAGGTTCAGCTCCTTGTACGAGTAAATCATTGACGCACATGGCTACCAGATCAATACCAACAGTATCATGGATACCTACTTCAATGGCAATTTTTAATTTTGTCCCCACGCCATCATTGGCCGCTACGAGAATAGGATCTTTGAAGCTTGCCGCTTTCAAATCAAATAGGCCGCCAAAACCGCCAATTTCTGCATCTGCACCTATTCGTTTTGTTGAGCGTATATAAGGTTTAATTTTTTCTACCATGGCATTACCCATATCGATGTTTACACCGGCTTTTGCATAGGTAAGACCACACTTGGATTTTTTATTTATGAAATTTCTTTTGCTCATTGGAGCTTCCCTTATGGAAAATCAGGTTTTGATGTTATGCAATGCCATGATAGAGTTATTTCTACAAGAGGTATTGAAGTTTAGCATTTAAGAAATAACTGACTTTGCTTGACCTATATTAAAGAAATTTATAATCTTTTGTAAAAATTTTTTTAGGATATTTATGACTAAGATATCAGATAATCAAGATAATTCTGCTTCGCAGTTAATGAAGAAGAAAATTAATGAAAATAGGACGGGTAGTCGTTATACGCCTTATGTGCCTGCTTATGCTCAAGTACCATTACCGAATGATATGAAAAAGCAAATTTTTTTCTGGCTCGGTACATTGTTATTTTTCATTCTCTTTATGTTTGTCTTTGGATCAATTTTGCTTCCCTTTGTGGCAGGGATTGTGTTGGCTTATTTTCTTAATCCCATTGTTCAATTGCTTGAAAAAATTGGTATTTGTCGTGTTTTTGGCACCATTTTGATTACTTTATTTATTATTGTTATTTTTGTCGCTTCTTTGATAATTTTGATTCCTATTATTAGTTGGCAAATACAACAGTTTGTGAGCAATGGTTTGCCCGTTTACATTAATCGTATTCAAACTTTTTTTGTTGAACATGATTTTGATTGGGTAAGACGCTATTTCGGGAGTGATCCAAATGAATTGCAGAGTAATATTAAAGGGCTTTTAGGACAAAGTTCTGATTTTATTACCTCTCTCTTGAATTCACTTTTGAAGTCAGGAAAATCTATCGTTAATATTGTCAGCCTATTCGTTGTAGCACCTGTGGTGGCGTTTTATATGTTATTAGATTGGCCGCGTATGGTTACGGCGGTTGATTCGTTGATACCGCGAGATCATCTTGAAACTGTGCGTAGTATTTTTCATGAAATGGATAGAGCTATTGCTGGCTTTGTTCGTGGACAAGGAACTGCTTGTTTAATATTAGGGGGATATTATGCTATTGGTTTAAGCATCACAGGACTCAATTTTGGTCTTTTGATTGGTATGTTGATTGGCCTTATCAGCTTTATTCCTTACATCGGCACAATGAGTGGTTTTGTACTCTCTGTTGGTATTGCATGGGTCCAATTTTATCCCAATAATTGGGGGTGGATCGTTGTTGTTATGGTTATCTTTTTAATTGGTCAATTTATTGAAGGCTATATTCTTCAACCAAAACTTGTGGGGTCGTCTGTGGGGTTGCATCCAGTGTGGTTGATGTTTGCACTTTTTGCTTTTTCTTCACTCTTTGGTTTTACGGGTATGCTTGTTGCTGTTCCTGCGGCAGCAGCTGTTGGTGTTTTAGTTCGTTTTGCTCTTCATACTTATCGTAGTTCTCAGATGTATTCGCGAAGTGGAAATTTGGAGCGGCTAGAATGAATAAGCGTGAAACGCAATTGCCCTTAAACTTTTCTTATAATCCGGTTTTCCAATTTGATGATTTGGTGGTTACGGAAAGCAATCGTATGGCTTTCCAGCTTATTGATCATTGGCCGAATTGGATCTTACCTATTGCAGTTTTAGTTGGAAAAGAAGGATCTGGAAAAACCCACTTTTCTAGTGTATGGGCGCAGAAAGCTGATGCTTTAAGAATTCATCGCAATGAAATTGATCAAGCTGTTGCTGTGGCTTCTTCAGGTAGATCATTTTTAATCGAGGATATTGATACAGGTGAAATCAGTGAGACGGGGCTTTTTCATTTCATTAACAGTGTTAAGCAAGCAAACCTTGATACGCATCAAGCTACTTTGTTGATAACAGCACGTACGGTGCCTTCAGCATGGAATTTAAAGTTAAATGATCTAAAAAGCCGTCTTAATTCGGTCATGTTAGTTGCGATTAATCAGCCTGATGATGCATTGTTAACAGCTGTTGCTTTTAAACTTTTTTCTGATAGGCAAATTATCGTTCATCCGGACACTGTTTATTATCTTGTAAACCGTTGTGAGCGTTCTTTATTTTCGTTAAAGCGTGTGATTGATTCTGTTGATCGGTTGGCATTACAACGAAAAAGCAAGGTAACACGTGCTGTCATTGGTGAAGTCCTTAACATGCAAATCCATTAAACATTGCTTTTTAGCATGGTTTAAATTGTTCAATAGAAACCGTTTGTGCTCTCTTGCCGGTTTAGTGTGCGGATACATTCAAATTTTTTGCTTTTGCTATACTGGTCAAAGAATGAACAAAACAGGATATACTCTCATTTTCTGTTTTTTAGCATGTATGGCATTTAAATGTGCTTAATACATTGCCCGAATGGCTATAAGCTTCTGAATTTGTAAAGTTATGCTTTTTCCATAGTTTGCGCAAGTTTATCAAGTCTTTCAGAGTGATTCTAGAGAGGGGAGAGTTTCTCTTTGTTTTCTATAATGAAACTTTTGTAACCGGAGTGCAAAACGTTTGTTTTTTTTAGTTAATGCATTGGTATTGTATAGGGAAGCGTAGCATCTTTTAAAATGAGATTGATTGAGAGGGGTGAGGAACAAGGAATGAGTAGTTTTCTCTATGATTCGTGCTGGATTTTATATAGCAAGGTGGAGATATCAAAGCTTTGTTATTGGCATTCTTTGTGATGCTTAAGCTATTTTTATTGCTAAAATTATCATTGCTGGATGTTGCTTTATGTCATTAAAGTCTTGTTGGTGCGATGTGGGGAAATGCGAGTTTTTATGTAGAAATTAGTTGTTTGTTTGCTTGGATTTTTCTTTTTTTTGGGGATTATTTTTCTTGCTGTCAATTCATGTGTTACTTAGCAGAAAAAATTGGAAAAATTCTTTCTTGTAAAGAAATGCAACAAAATTTAAAAAAAATGTGTTTTTCTCTTGCACTTCTGTTGTGAAAATTTTAGGGAATATGCATCAAATAAATGTAAATAGCGGAGCGTAGCGCAGCTTGGTAGCGCACCTGATTTGGGATCAGGGGGTCGTAGGTTCGAATCCTATCGCTCCGACCATATTTGGTTGTTTGATTATGTAGAAGGTAGCCCAATTGGGTGCGTGTGGTGAGAAATTATCATTCAAGCATTGTGTAGTCTGAAGGAAAAACCATGATCGCACGTATTTATAGTCCTGCGAAGACAGCTATGCAGTCAGGAAGAGGGAATGCTGGTTTTTGGATTCTACAGTATGAGCCTGTACAAGCAAAAATGCTTGAGCCTCTTATGGGGTATACGGCAACATCCGATATGAATAGTCAGGTAAGAATCCGGTTTAATAGGAAGGAAGAGGCGATTGCTTTTGCACGTAAGAATTCTATTCCTTATCGTGTAGAAAAAACACATAGGCCGATTCGGCGTGCTGTTTCTTATTCTGATAATTTTCGTAGTGATAGACAGCAATCTTGGACGCATTAAGTGGGTGCTTTTTTGAATAAGAAAATGATCAGTTGGTCCCGTAGCTCAGCTGGATAGAGCAACGGCCTTCTAAGCCGTGGGTCACAGGTTCGAATCCTGTCGGGATCACCATCTTTAAGGAGAATCAATGGGGTATATAAAAATTCGGGAATTTTGATTCTATTGATTCTTTTACCTTGTTTTTATGTCTATCCCGAACTTTTTTTGATGGCTTCTATTGCTAGGCGTTTTCTATCCGCCGTTTTAGTATAAAGTGATGCCGTTTTATCTTCGGTCCACCCCAAAAGTGCTTTCATTTGTGAAACCGTAGCACCTGCATTAGCGGCACGGTTGCTGCTAATTTTCTCAATCCATGGGCTGATTTTTTAATATCTGCCGCATTACATGCTTCACGAAATAGGTTGCCAAAACTTGCTTTGATGAGCTTCTTTCTGATTTTCCCGCAAATAAATGTTTCATCTCCAATAGGAGCAATTTCGAGTGTTTTCGCTCGTTCCAATGAAATGGGAAGAAAAACATCTGTTCTAAATTGGTTCTTTTCTGTTTTGAGGTGGAGATAATATTATCTTTGACGTTTTTCCAGCCAATACGAACTCGCATCACTACAACGCAATCCCGTATAGAGAAGAACATCAATCCAAACACGTTCGTGCGTTCCTAAAGCCCATTTTTTATAATATTTATCGATATCCTCTTCTAACCATGGCGCTAATCCTTCTCTATTAAAAGATTTTGGAGCTTTAATATTAAAAGCAGGATTTCTGGTCAAAAAAGCACTCTCAATCGCCCATTTGAAAAAGATAAACGAAAAGCCGTTTAAAAATGCCTTACTGCGGGAGGTAAAAGGGATATATGATAGCTTTTCATAGTTAAATTAGCATGCCAACTTCTTAATTTCTTAAACAGCGCATCGGCAAACTTTCAAATGTTTTGCTCTCATCTCGTTTCTTTATCATTTTGCGTATGATGCTATTTGGGTTTTGACATTGCCAAGGTATGAGCTATTCGCAAAATATTATGCAGATGAGATCTAATGCACTTAAATCTATATGCACAAAAGTGATCATTGTCTGTTTTTTCATCTCAGTGGATGTGGGCACGAATGATAGAATCAGTTTTCATTGTGCTTTTCTATTTTTTAAATTTTTATTTTGAAGTAGCTAAATTTATCATCTTATATTCATATTCAACCGCTTTGGCAAAAGATCTGCTCTCGTAAGAGTGAAAGAAAGGATTGTTGAGCAATACAGTTTATGAAGAAACAGAAACACTCTTAAGAGGAGATAAAAATGCTTTCCGGAGGATTTTATTAAAATTTCCTGATTCACTTAAGTGTAAAATTGTTATGCACAATTGTTAGAATTTGGAATAGTTATTTCATAATAAAACTTAGCAGAAATTCAAAAAAATAATAGAAAAAGTTAGCAGAAAAACACACAGTCTGTAGAGAAAAGTTTAAAAATTCTATTTCCTACCCTTACTCTTTTACCACTAATTTAAAAAGCAGAAAAATCAAAATATTATGTATAATTAAAGATATCTGGTGGGCGTGACAGGGATTGAACCTGTGACCCCTACGATGTCAACGTAGTGCTCTCCCGCTGAGCTACACGCCCATTCAGTGATGTTGCATACACCACATAGAATTATAAACGTCAATGCCTAATTTAATTTTCTTTTTAATCAATCACGAATAACTTGGAAAATTACCCTCTTTAAGCAGCTATAAGTATTTTTTCAACCTCATTAACGAGCTCACGCAAGTGAAATGGCTTAGAAAGCACTTTTGCATCGGGAGGGGCATCGCTATTTGAATTTAGGGCAACTGCTGCAAAGCCGGTAATGAACATTACCCGTAAATCAGGATCAATTTCAGTAGCGCGTCGAGCTAGTTCAATCCCATCCATTTCCGGCATTACAATATCAGTAAGTAGAAGAGAAAACGGTTCTTCTTGTAAACGTTCATATGCGCTAGCACCATTATCGAAATCAGCGACTTCGTAGCCTGCACGTTCTAAGGCCTTCACTAGAAAGCGTCGCATATCGTTATCATCTTCTGCGAGCAGGATTCGTTTCATGATTATGTTCCAATTGCTCCATTAATCAGAGTTTTTGCACATCGATTATACAATATAGAGTACTTATAAAAAAAGTGATAAAATACTCATAATTGGAATGAATGGCAAAATGGTTAATTCATACACTTTTGACAATAATACAGAATATTAGTTGTGAGATGGTTAAATTCAAAATGTATGTGAAATTGAAAGAAGAGGTAGTGTATGAATGTTTGCAGCGCGATGAGTTTGCAGATTTTTTGTTTCTTTTTTCCTTTCCCTCATTTTGCAGAGTTCCACGAGAATGTTTAGGGGATATTCACTGTAGAGACTGTCTCTATTGAGAAATGAGAAGGAATGTTATGTTGATTTGCTGTTTTTAAGAAATGATACGACAGGGAGAAGTTTTTATAGCTGTTTATTTCCGTATAGTTTTACGAATCTACATTTGTAAGCATGATGGGTTTGTTTCTAGAATATTTGATTGTTTCTCAATAAATAAAAGTTATTATTTTTCTATGATATAACGTGAAAACAAAATTTTTTAATAATACGCTAGGAATGTAATTTTTCTATTTTTGTTTAAATGATTATATCATGGGGTATTGGGATTTGTCTGCTGAGTGTTATCATTGTTTGCGAATTGAGATTAACGCAATAGAATTGTTTATTGTAGGGTAAGCCTGTAAGTAATCGTTTGATTTCTAGGATTAAAGTAGGGCCTTCTTGAGCGCCTAATGGTGCAGATGAAGTTTTGTGAAAAAACTTTCTCTCTATAAGGGGCTCTATCAACTAAAAGATTGGCCGTATATTTTTATTTTGAATTGAGAAAAGTCTTTTATAGTACACTAATAAAACAGTTTCACGCAATTATGCAAAGACAAAGAAAATATAAGGATTGTTGTGCATTATCAATATAAAGAATCTCAAATTGGTGTTCACGTCACTCTTTTTATTAAAAGGTTATTCAAGCGCTTCTGAATACGTCGTTTGGGAATGACTACGTTAAATGGAAAGTGGGAAAGTTTTTGGCTTTTAAATTCTCACTCTTCCTCTTGATTATAGAAACTTGCTTGAAGTATGTAAACTTCAATCGAAGTAGATGTATTGAAGTTTAGGCGTTTGTTTTTGGGATTGGTATCATAAGGAGTTGGCGTCCCACATTCTAAAAGGGTTTTTCTGATTATAATCATATCTGCTTCTCGATTCTCACATACTTATGTATCCTTGGAGAATGTTAATTAAATGTCTCGCTATAATTAAAAAGTTAAATACTTAATTGTTTTAAGCTTTGTTTTATTTACTTTTTTGTCTCCTTTAGGGTTAAATGAAGCGTCCAAAGTCATTACTTTATGACTTATCACTAGGAATAAATGTGTCAAATGCAGCCCAAAATTGTTTTTTGTAACTTTCTTCATGCATGATTGTATCGAGTTCAGCACCCGTAATTGTAATACTGTCTATCAGATGCGTATGTTGGCATAATTGTTGTGTTTCAATGTTGTTCGCAATATTATTTTGATTGGCAAGAATAAATAGTGTTGGGATTTGTAAATACCCATTCTGGATGTTTTTTTTCATGGCATCAATTGCATTGAGTACTGATGCTATCCATCGTGATGTTGGAAGTTTTATAAAGAATCTAGGGGGTAAAGGTTCTTTATTCGTGCGCCAAAATTGCATATCTTTTTGTTTTAATTTTTTTCCACCTTTAGCTGGTAAGAATCCCAGACCTATGTCGGAAAGAAGCTGTGTTAATTTATGCTGAAAGCTATTTGTTTTATTGCCAAATGGAGCAAAAAGGGGAGAAACGCAAAGCATTCTTTTAAACTTACGGTTAATGAGATCCAATCCGCTGAGTGCTATCAACCCACCCATGCCATAAGCTAGTATATAGTATGGTGGTGGACAATTAGGATAAACAATATTTTTAAGAAACTCATCTAAATCGTTAATATTATTGTTAATATCAAAATAATTATATCGGATTTGTTTTTGTTTATCGGATTGTGATCCTTCTCGACAAAACCAATCAAATATTGCTGTATAAAAGCCGCGGTTAGAAATTTCATTCATTGTTAAAAAATATTTTTCTAAAGCATTGGCATAGCTTTCGAGAATAACAATTGTTCCCTTGTTTTTTTCCATTTCGGGACACGTTATCGCAAAACGCATTTTGCGATCAGTAGCTATTTTAAGGTAGCGATTACGGATGTTGGGAGGAGGGGAACTCCAATCTGTAGGATAAAGAGGTATTTCCAATTGAAATCCTTTATAATGTATTTTTGCAACTTTCGGCAAAGTGAGATGAGGAGAAAGCTTACATTAAATATAATGATTATGAACGATTAAGAAACAGTTATATTGTTTTTCTGTGTTTTAATGAATTCAAACACAAAAGGAGTTGAAATAAGAAAGAACAATTACCAAGTAAGTTAGTGCAGTCGCCATGATGGGATTGCGTGGTTCATGGGCAAGTTTGCCATGTGGGAACTTTGTCAGTCAATCATAGTCGCTCTAAAGGAGGGCAATATTATGCGTCAAGTAGATTTTTCACCATTTTATCGTTCAACCGTAGGTTTTGATCATCTTTTTAATTGGTTCGATTCCAGAACACAACCGGATGATGTTTCTTCTTATCCGCCATATAACATTGAGCGTTTAAGTGAAGATTCTTATAGGATTTCTATGGCTATTGCTGGGTTTTCTCAGGATGAAATTGATATTGAAACACATTGCAACCAACTGATCGTTAAGGGTGAGAGAACACCTGAAAATGATGATGGGGAACGGGAGTTTCTTTACCGCGGCATTGCTTCGCGTGCTTTTGAGCGGCGTTTTCATTTAGCTGATCATGTTAAGGTTATTGGAGCAGAACTTGGCGATGGTCTTCTTCATATTCAGCTTAAAAGAGAAATGCCTGCTGAATTAAAACCAAAAAAGATACGAGTACAAGCGCTATCATCTGCTGCAAAAAATAGTAACGATCATAGTATAGGTGAAGTAAGTTTAGTAGGTGAGCAAACTGAATAATTATCAAGTTTCTTAAAGAATAAGGTGACGCGAGGCAAAAGTCTCGCGTTTTTTATATTTTTTGTTGAAAGGAAGGGCATTTGTATAAAATTATCTATCCCAAATCTGTGATGAAAATGTCGTTGCATATTGCCATACATTGAAAAAAATAGAAGATATTTGTAAAACTCCGTACACATAACAGAATGGTTATTTAATTCAATGTGGTTTGACATTAGATTTTTTACTAAGTGGGAAAAGATGGGATTAAGTAGAAATAGGTGATAATTTATTGTTTTTATGTATCACTTTTGGTTAAATGCCGTTGCTTGTAAAATTGGATTTTGATACCCCAAAATCGAAAAAAGCTAAAAATGGCAAAAATCAGAATTTGAGGAAAAAAATGAAAGAAAGCTTTGAAAGCATAGAAAATCGCTTTTGAAAGATCTTTGAAAAAATGAATTGCTACAAAACCTAATGTCAAAATATATAAAACCTGATGACAAGCTACAATAATTCAAAACAAAGGGGTACATTCTGTATTTATTGATATATTTTCTGGAGAAAAATGGTCGGAGCGGCGGGATTTGAACCCACGACCCCTTGACCCCCAGTCAAGTGCGCTACCAAGCTGCGCTACGCTCCGTACTTTGCAAAATAACTAAACGACTGTTTCTTTAAAAACAAGAGAAAAAATCTAAAATGCTCTTGCATTTTTTAAAAGAGCTTATGAGAGTAAAAACAAAATTTTTCAGTTTAATATTTTTCTTATTTATTGAGATAAATCATTAAACTGTTCCACTTTTAGTTTCGTTGGTTTTATAGCTGTTATATACACATATTTATTCATTATTTTACGTGGATTGTGAAGAAGTTAGATAAGATCGTTGTGCTTCTGAACGCCTTCATTTTTCTGGTATTTAATAAATATGAGAGAAAGATGATACCTTTGTAATTTTTCTGTTTGTCCTTCGAGAATCTTCCAAAAAGATGAATATTTTTACGAGTATAGTAGTAGATGCATGACATTGAAAAACTTTTTCTTCGTTTTTTATTTTTGTGATATTTTTATAAAAAGGGTATTTGCATGAGATGCGAGGACAATAAGATAGAAATCTCAGATTGCACTGTCACAAAAATCCAAATTGTTAGATATGAGGTTTTTATTCTAATACGAAAAGATCACCATATTTCAATTTATATCTTGCTGTTTTGTTTTTGATGTAGCAAATAAATAAAAGACCGTAGATAGAATATTTCAAAGCATTTGTTTAGCTAGAAAAGAGTAAACGATGAGCCGTTTTTCGATAATAAACTTGACGGAATCTGCAGTAAATCGTGTTAAAGCGATTATGGATGCAAAAGAGGCGCATGGTATTCTTATTGGTATAAAGAAGGGCGGCTGTGCGGGGATGGAGTATACAATTACCCTTGTAAAGGAAGAGGGGCTGGATGCAGATGTTGTTGAAGTTAACGGTGCGCGTGTTTTTATAGCACAGAGTGCAGTATTATTTTTATTAGGAACGCAGATGGATTATGAGGTGACAACTCTGCGTTCTGGTTTTGTATTTAAAAATCCTAATCAAGTTTCAGCATGTGGATGCGGTGAATCAGTAGAACTTCGTCCTGCCTTGCAAAATCAGTTAAATGAAACGCATAAAGCCAATTGAGCTTAGTGAGATTTTATTGAGTGAGTTGAGAGGTTTTTGATTTTTTAGAGGGATCAAAACTGATATTTTTCTTACAGTACATTTTTGGATTTATTCCAAAGATCTTCCATTTCGTTCAAGGTTGCGTCAGCTAGTGTTTTAGATTGGGTAGATAGACTTTCTTCAATATAGGCAAAACGATTTCGAAATTTTGTATTTGTTTTTTTTAATGCTTTTTGTGAATCAATATTCAAGTGACGTGCGAGATTAAGTAGGGTAAAGTAGAGATCACCGAATTCTTCTTCTATGTTTGACGTTTTACCATCTTTGATTGCTTCTTTGAGTTCATTGAGCTCTTCTTCTATTTTTGCAAAAACTTCATGATTCTCATGCCAATCAAAACCTATTTTAGCGGCTGCTTTTTGTAAAGCCAGTGCTTCTTGGTCTGCTGGTTGAATCTTTTTTACTTTTGCAAGAATGCTTGTTGTGGAATTGGTTAATAAACTTTCTTCTTCGGAGTATTTTTTGTATTCAGCCTGTTCTATTTTTTTAATATGCTCCCATTCACTTTCCACAAAACCACGTTTTTTTTGCTCTACGCTTCCAAAAACGTGAGGATGGCGACGAATCATTTTTGCAGTGATTGCGTAAACAACATCCTCAAAAGTAAAACTGCTTTCTTCTCGTGCAATTGTGGTGTGATAGACGACCTGTAAAAGAAGATCACCGAGTTCGTTGCAAAGATCCCTTCGATTTTCCCGTTCGATAGCGTCGATAACTTCATAAACTTCTTCGAGCATATAGGGTATGAGGGATTCAAAAGTTTGCTTTATATTCCAAACACATCCGCTATCACGATTTCGTAATGCTGTCACAATTGCAATAAGATCATTAATATCTTTTGATGCGATCATTTATGCCTCTCCTATAAATGCTGTGGATATGTTAACCATCCCAACGTCTGTGTAACCACGTCCATTGTCCGGGATATTCACGAACCCAGCTTTCAACAATATCATTTAATTTTTGCGTGGAAGCAGTTATATCGATTTCATTCTTTTCATCACGCGGAAGCTTTATACGTTCATATAACTCTAGACGATGGCGACCTCCAGCTAGACGAATACAACGGGCTGGATAAATATCACAATCATACTGTCGTGCAAGTTTTATAATTAAAGGATTAGTTTTTAGGGGCCTATTAAAAAATTTTCCTAAAACACCCCGACGAAATTTTTGATCAACAAGCATGCCAACATTTTTACCTTCTGCTAACTTGGCTGCTAATGCCCAAGCTGCACCGGCCTTAGATGGGACGAGATGTCCCATGGAAGTTTGCCGAGCTTTAAGGACTCGTTTTGCAATATAAGGATTATTGGGTGGTCTAAATAATACTGTAATATTCAGACCAAAACTTTGTGCGCATATAGGGAGAAGTTCAAAATTTCCGGTATGAGCTGTAAAAAAAATGTGCGGTTTTTTTTCATTTTTTAATCGCTCGAATATTGCAGCACCTTTAACCTCAATAAGACCTGGCTGGTCTCTATGGGGATCAAAATCAAAAATTTTATCAAGAAAAATATGTTCAGCTACGAACAGCCCTATATTCTCCCACATTTCTATTGCAATTGCATGGAGTTCTTCTTCTGTTTTTTCTGGATACGCAGCTCTAAGGTTCGTAAGCGCGATTTGATGACGATGTATAAGAGGGCCGAATGTTTTTGCCAACCAGGAAAAGAAAGAAAGTCCAATGTTGGCAGGAAAGTATTTTAAAATAAATAAAGAACCAATCAGAAGATATCCCCACAAAAAATAAAATGACTTTTTTGCTATAATTTTAATGCGATAAAAAATTTTTTTTATATAAAACTTTATCATGATTTAATCGATTTTAAGAATAATTTTACCAAAAACATCACGGCTTTCCATCCGTTTTAAAGCTGTATCAATTTCATTAAATCCAATAATTGTATCAATGACAGGATGTACAACTCCTTGTGCCATTTTCTGCATGGCATTTTGCATATTTTCTATACGACAGCCAAATGAACCGAATATCTTAAGTTGTTGCTGAAATAATTGCATGAGATTCAATGATGCTGAAACACCAGAGGTAGAACCGCAAGTTACCAAGCGTGCCCCTCGTTTCATACACAAAAGAGAACCGCTCCATGTGGCGACACCAACATGTTCAAAAACAACATCAACACCCTTTTTTTGAGTTAATTTGCGTACAACACCTTCAAAACGATCTTTACGGTAATTAATAACGTAATCTGCCCCAAGAGATTGTGCTTTTGCAATTTTTTCATCTGAACCTACAGTAGTGATAACCGTACACCCTCTGTGTTTTGCAAGTTGAATGGCTGCCGAACCGATGCCAGAGCCACCTGCCTGTATCAGAATTGTTTCTCCTGCTTGTAGTTTTGCATTATCGAAAAGCATATGTTCTACTGTGCCAAAAGTAATTGGAGCAACAGCTGCTTGTAGTTCATCACATTCTGGAGGCGCTGGAACCAATAGACGCGCTGGTAAATTAACAAGTTCACAAGCAAATCCATCAAGATGAAAACCATACACGCCCTTTACATGACAACAAAGATTATCACGCCCTTCAAGGCAAGCTTGGCATACTCCGCAAGTTTGCGCACCATAAATTGAAACGATCTGTCCAAGTTGTAAATTTTTAACATTGTTTCCTAGTTGAGTAATTTCACCAGAAGCTTCTGCACCAATTACAAGGGGCATTTTTCTTTTAGCAAAGGCCATACCACGCCATCCCCATACGTCAATATGATTAAGAGCACAGGCTTTTATACGCACTGTTACTTCATCGGGGTTAGGTGGTGGTGGCGGGGCAATATTAGTAATTTCAAGCCGGCGTTCGTCGAATAGTTGCAGTGCAAGCATCATCATCCCCCTTAAATGTATATGGCTATTAGGTTAAATGTTACCAAGTTAATAAAAGGGTTATCCTTTATATGCTGTGATAACAAGACTCATATTTTGACCACCAAATCCAAATGAGTTTGACAAAACTGCATTGACACAAGCTTTACGGCTATAGTTAGGAACAACATCTAAAGGGATAGAAGGGTCAGGATCATCATAATTTATTGTAGGGGGTAGTATCCCTGATTGAATAGTTAAAAGCGAAAACACAGCCTCTATAGCACCAGCAGCAGTTAATGTGTGTCCAATCATTGATTTATTAGAAGAGACTGGAATATGTTTTAAAATATCACCGAAGACTGTTGATAACGCAAGATACTCCATCTTTTCATTTTCGGGTGTTGAGGTTCCATGTGCATTAATATAGTCAATTTCATTGATGGTTATTTTGGCATCATCTAAAGCTTTGCGAACGGATTCAATTGCTGGGGATGCATCAGGTTTTGAACGCGTACGATGAAAATCATCTGCTGTTTCTCCACAACCAGCCAAAATTCCTAAAATTGTTGCATTACGATCTAATGCGCTTTCGAGAGATTCAAGGACAAGAGCACCTGATCCTTCTGCCATAACAAAACCATCTCGGTCGCGGCTAAAGGGTTTTGATGCTTTTTCTGCTGGATCATTATGGGTGGAAAGAGCAGATAATAATGAAAAGCGGATAAGGGATTCTGCTGAAACTGAACCATCTGTAGCAATCATAAGTGCACGATTTGTCTCTTTTCGTCGGATGGCTTCAACACTTAATTGAATCGCTGTTGCACCAGATGCGCAAGCGGTTGAAAGTGTAATAGGAAGTCCCTTTGTTCCAAACTTTTTTTGAAGCTTTTCTGCAATTGCACCAAATTGTGTGGTTTCAAAGAGTGTCTCATGGAGTGTATGACTGCAGACTTCAAGAAGATGTGCGTAGGAAGGCTCATCAATAAATGTCTCCTTGTGATCAAGGGTAAAACGTGCTGTCCACTCAAGTTCAACAGGGGGAGCCGCTAAAAAGAGTGATCCATTAAAATTCGTTTTATCAAGAGCTGCTTGCTCTAAAGCTTCCTCTGCTGCAAGCTCAGCGAGCTTTTCAGAGAGAGCTGAAGCACCAAGCGTACTTTCTTTAAGAAAATCAACTGTTCCAGCTATACGTGTCTTTAATTTCTCAACAGGAAAGCGCGTTATTTTATGGATGCCGCTAATACCACTTGTCAGTTTTTGCCAATTTTCGTGTTTGCCTTGTCCTAGTGATGTTACAACTCCTGCTCCAGTTATTGCGACAAGTGGGCGTCCGAGATGATCATTATATTTCACTATAGAAATCTCCCTCAAACAGCAGAAAGGTGTACTATACCTTCAGCTCTTTTTATACCAATGGTCGTAACAAACGCTTCATGTACTTCTTTAGAAAAAGGCTTTTCATGATCACTTAACGCCGGGAAACAGCGTTTTTTTTCCACTATAAGTGCAGCAAGCGCAAGCGCTAAAAGAAATTGCGTTTCCCGCATATAACCAAATAATGTTGCAATACCGCGGTAAAATATATCAGCTGCCTCAAGGGCATTTTGTTCTGCTTTTGTCACTTCATGAAATCCTGAAGCTGCTGAAATGGCTAAAGCGGATTTAGCTGCCATTGTTTTCAACATTGCCACAATTGATTCTTGAAGGGGAATTTTTGTTCTATCTGTTTGATCTGCGATAATCTGGCTAATTTCAGCATAAGCATGTGCATTACGTTTTCTTGCGTGTTTCCCACTTTCAAGGACGAGAAAGATACTACCAGAACCAGTTATAACTCCACCGCCTGGATAATTTTTACGTTCCCACACTGGTGCCCACCCATTCCGCGTTAGAAGACCTCCAAGTTCATGGGCCAACAACATATCATAGCCTTGTGCATTATAAGAGCTTCCTACCAGTGCATGTGTACTCTGTCCTGATCGAATACGAGCTGCGGCAATTTGAAGTGCAGAAAGTCCACTTCCTTCTTCTCCCATAAAGGTGCGAGAAGATCCTGTTACTTTGTGAACAATTGAGATATTTCCGGCCAAAAGATTTGAAAGTTGTGCCAAAAACAGAGTAGGACGAAGTTCAGTCGAAAGAATTGAATTCAACATGGAAGCATGATCAGCTGCTGTACGTGCTTTAGAAAGAATTTGTGTATCAACGACAATATCACGTTCTCCTCCACCTGCTGCAACGATCATATCCATTGTCGATGTTAATTGTTCATTATTTTTCATGCCTGCATCATCAAGAGCAAGGCCAGCCGCATAGGTACCAAGGCGTTGCCATGTTCCCATTTGCCGTTGATCACTCTTTTTGGGAATTTGTAAATTCCAATCAACTTCTGTCAATTTATGGACAGTGTAAGGTGAAAAAGTTGTACAATCGAGGTTTGGGGTGACTGTGGGATCATTTAAGAGATCCCAATGATGATCAATCCCTTCACCCAGAGAGCTTATGATTCCTATACCAGTGATGAGTACTGCTTGATCATGCATGATGAAAATTAACCCGCCTGTTTTAAGGCAACGAGTTCATCAATTTTTGCACAAAGGTTCTTAAGAACAAAATATTCTTCAGTTGCGACTGCACCTTCATTCACTTCTTGAGTCCATTGTTCTAACGGAATTTTAATTCCAAAATCCTTATCAATAGCAAAAACAATATCAAGAAAATCAAGACTATCGATTCCTAAGTCATCAATTGTATGGCTTTCAGATGTGATCATGTTGCGATCAATTTCACTGATTTCTGCAATAATGTCGGCAACTTTATCGAATGTAGAGGACAATGTATAGTTCCTTGTTATAGGGTTGGTGAAAAAATTTAAAATACACTTAATACTATTCTTTTAGCCTTTTTTTCTTTTAAAAAAAAGTTTAAATCCTAAATATAGCTGTCTTTTCAAGTTAGAAAACGAGTTTGCGGTGTATGAGATACTAGATTTTAAGATTTAAAAAACTTTGAAATTTTATTGTAAATTCACTTAGTTTCATTTGTCTTATTACGGAATTTTTTTCTATTTGCAGCCAGTACTGCGAGAGCTGTTATATTAACAACTCCCCGCGAAGTTACTGAAGGCGTTAATATGTGTACAGGACGTGAAGCTCCGATCAAAATTGGTCCTACATGAAGTGCATTGGTGAGATTTTTCACGAGATTGAGTGTAATATTAGCAGCATCAAGCGTTGGAAAGACAAGCAAATTAGCTTCGCCTTTGAGGCGTGAATCAGGCAAAACACGATCACGAAAAACTTTAGAAAGCGCTGCGTCACCGTGCATTTCTCCATCGGCCTCTAAATTTGGGTATAATTCAGCAAGAATTTCGGTTGCGCGGCGCATTTTACGCGCACTTTCTGTATTTTTTGAGCCAAAGTTTGAGTGTGATAATAATGCCGCTTTTGGTGTTATACCAAATGCTTCAATTTCTTGTGCTGCCAGTACTGTCATTTCTGCTATTTCTTCTGCAGAAGGGTCTTCATTGACGTAAGTATCTGTTAGAAAAAGAGTACGACGTTGAGAAATGAGCAAACTTACAGCAGAAAAATGACGAACATTTGAATCAAGACCGATAACTTGTTCAATCAATTCAAGATGACGTTCAAAACGCCCTTCTAAACCGCAAATCATTGCATCAGCTTCTTCACGCATTACCGCGAGGGCAGCAATAGCTGTTGTTGACGTTCTGACGATTGTTTTTGCGACTTCAGGGGAAACACCACGCCTTCCTGTGTAACGAAGAAATAAGTTAACATAGTCACGAAAACGTGGATCATCTTCTGGATTTGTAAGTTCAAAATCTATGCCAGGGCGAATTCTTAGACCAAATCGCTTTAATCTAGCCTCCACTACATGTGGACGGCCAATGAGGAGTGGAACCGCAGTCTGTTCTTCAAGAACAATTTGTGCTGCACGAAGCACGCGTTCATCTTCACCATTAGCGTAAATCACGCGTTTACGTTTGGCTGTTTTTGCAGCAGCAAAAACAGGTTTCATCGTTAAGCCAGAACGAAATACGAATCGATTAAGGATATCATGATAAGCTTCCATATCTTCAATCGGCCGAATTGCAACTCCAGTTTCCATTGCTGCCTTAGCAACTGCAGGAGCGATGCGTAATATTAAGCGCGGATCGAAGGGAGAGGGGATGAGATAATCTGGTCCAAAACTGGGTGGAGCCTTTGAGTATGCACGTGCTGCAACATCTGAAGATTCTTCACGGGCAAGAGCAGAAATGGCATAAACAGCTGCTATTTTCATTTCTTCGTTGATTGCAGTAGCACCAACATCTAATGCACCACGGAAGATATAAGGAAAACAAAGGACATTATTGACTTGGTTTGGATAATCAGAGCGTCCTGTGCAAATCATTGCATCTGGCCGCACAGAGCGTGCTTCTTCTGGCATAATTTCTGGTGTTGGATTAGCAAGCGCTAAAATTAATGGATTTGGAGCCATTTTTTCCAGATATTCAGGTTTTAAAACACCACCCGCTGAAACACCTAAAAAAATATCTGCATTCTCAATAATCTCGGATAAAGTTCGTGCATCAGTTTTCTGTGCGTAATTGCTTTTCCAACGATCCATAAGTGTCTTGCGACCTTCATAAACAACTCCCTCTAAGTCGCTAAGCCAAATATTTTCAACCTTTGCTCCAAGACGAACCAACAGGTTAATACAAGCAAGAGCCGCGGCACCCGCGCCTGAGGCAACGATTTTTGCATTTTCGATTTTTTTCCCTGCGAGATTTAATGCATTTAATACGGCTGCAGAAACAATAATGGCAGTTCCATGTTGGTCATCATGGAACACCGGAATGTTCATCTTAGAGCGAAGTCTTTCTTCTATTTCGAAACATTCAGGAGCTTTAATATCTTCAAGATTAATGCCACCAAATGTAGGTTCTAAGGCAGATACAGTTTTGACCATTTCTTCAATATTGGGCGCATCAATTTCAATATCAAAAACATCAATATTGGCAAATTTTTTGAATAAAACGGCTTTTCCTTCCATGACCGGTTTGGAAGCGAGAGGACCAATGTTTCCTAATCCAAGAACAGCAGTGCCATTTGATATAACGGCGACTAAATTAGAACGGGAAGTATATTGGGCGGCAAGATTTGGATCTTTATGAATTGCAAGACATGGTGCAGCAACACCCGGAGAATAAGCAAGAGCTAGATCACGTTGATTATCAAGCGGTGTTGTTGCTTGGATTTCTAATTTTCCAGGCTTTGGATGCTGGTGATAAAAAAGCGCGGCACTATCAAGTTCAGTTTTTTTTGTACTGAAATTATTCTTTTCTTCTGTAGACATTTTTGCGATATCCAAGTTAGTATATTTATTATAGTGGTTTCTTCTACGATGAGGTTTTATTCATTGAAATCCTAACTTCTTTGAATACAAAAATGCACAGGTCTAAGCAAATTCTTCTCAATTACTAAGTGAGTTTGATGCTTTTTTTCGCTTGCGCTAGTTAATAAATTCATCGACGTTGGCACTATTATTTTTCTTTCATTAGCAAGAATTCGCAGAAATTAACCAGTTTGCAAAAAACAGGTAAAACATTACAGACTATTACATTACCAAGCCGTTCTTTTTTTTGCAATGCTTGTGAGCAAGGATATGAGAAGAACAAAGAAAGGATGATTATTCATTTAACATGATTTTCATACTGTATGCTGTATTTACACTTTTATTAAGTGAGTATGATATGAGATTTACAAAATGATATTTTGCGAATTTTAAAGTGTTCGTATACTCTTTAGAAAAGACTGGCAAGCTGAATAACGGAAGTAACGTTGTTTATTATTGAACAGAGGTAAAAGGAAATTTCTTTTTAGTTGGAACTGTATTTAATTTTGTAAAATATGCTAAAACAACGAAATCTTGCACTGATGAAATAAGCCATATGGGTATAGAGCCTAATATGTGTGTTTCAATGAATGAAAGTCTAGCTAGAAAATCCGTGATCAGATATTTTATTTATATACCAAGTTAGTTTTATAGTCTGTATAGGAGAAGTGGAGTAGAGAAGGGGGCTGGGAAGGAGGGGGAATAATGTTCATTACCATCGGAGTGGTGGGCTGCTTGGTGATTGATCATACTATTTTAATAAGGTTATTGCTTAGAATATCCTAGAAAATTAAACGTAAATCATTCACGTAACCTTTGATGCACAACGCTACACTTGAAATCAACGTGTTATATAGCGATGAAGAAAAATGGAAAAGAAAAAAGTGGAAAAAATACTCTTTCCCCACTTTTCTTATTGTCTATTGGATGCGGTCACTTGCATGAGCAAGCAGAGTATAGACTTTTCCAGTATCCGATATCAGATATTTTCGAACTGCGTTGGAAGAACCAGAACTGCGAGATACATCGCGTAAGAGTTTTTCAAAATCCTCAATGTATTGATTAACGGAATTTTTAAAATTAACATCGCTCATATACTTTTTCTTGACTGTTTCAAATATGGCTTTTCCATTTAAAGTATAAAGGTGTTCTGTTACGATGTTTTTTTGATCACGCCGATAATGATCCCATAGCTCAACAACAGCATTATGGTTAATAGCTCGTACTATTCCAGCTGCTAATGAATTGAGCGATCCATTTACAGGACGCGGTTTTGTTTGTACTGGTGCAAAAACAGCACCATCAGGCGTCTCTTCACATAAGGTTTCTTCACGCGAAGCTCTTTCCAAGAGGCTTGATACCCATTTATTCTGCCTTTTTTTACTTTGGTCTTGTTGTAAAATAGGTTTAGGCGGCACTATCTTCTTGCTGATGTCATGAGCGATATTATCACTTCTGTTAAGCGGTAATGATGTAGAAGTTGCCGGTATTAATTTGTCCTTTACACTACTTTCATTATTTTTTTGTATAACGCTTACCAAATCCTTTAATGCTATAATTTGTTCATTCAGAGCAGAGCGGATTGTTTGCGTTGTTTCTTTTGTCTTTTCTGGCAATTTTTGAACATTTTCATTAATATCATTATTAATTTTCGAAAGTTCTAAACGAATTTCACTTGCCGAGCGACGTATATCTTCTGCTGCTCCTGAAAAACGTGTGGAGGCTTCATTAATAAGCTGATTAAGTGATTGTTGAATTGAATGCGTGGAATTACGTGCATTTTCATCAGTGCGTTCAAATGCCGAATTGAGAACATTTTCATAATGTCCAATCAATTGATTGATTTCATTAGATTTTGAAATAAGGGCACTACTTAACGCGGAGAGCGTATTGTTTTTCTCCTCAAGTGTCACACTGAATGAGTTTTCAGACTGTTCGAGAACGTGAATGGTTTCAGAAAGTGTTTTTGCGTGTTTACCGAAACTGTTTGTTATGTGACTAATTTTTTCAAATGTATTTTGTGAGAGCCCTTGTAAAACCTCTACATTATTATTGAGCGCTTGATTTGAGGCTGATAAACGTTCTGCCATTTGGTGAGTATTGCGGAAAAAACTATTCGCAGTCTCACTAAACTGACCATCAATATTTTGAACTGCTGACAATAAAATATTACTGTTTTCGTTGAAGTTATAAATTGATTGATTCAATTGTGTAATGATGGATGAAACATTATTGACAAGATCTTCCTTCATAGCAGTTACGGTTTGAAGTGTTTCAGAGTTTGTTTGTGTCAAGCTATTCACTAAAGATTCATTTTGTGCATAAATTCTTTGTTCAGCATCTTGTGTTGAGAGAGAGAGCTGCTCACTGATATGCTGTGTTAAGTGACCAATTGACTCAGTTGTATTCTGTGCAGCTTGATTTAAATGATTTGTTAACTCTGTTATTTTTCCAACATGTTCTGAAATTTGAGTAGCTGTCTGATTGTTTGCTTCTTCCAAACGGCTACTTACATCAGAAAGCTGATACCCTAAATTGTTTTTAAGATTTTGCATGGAATGATTAAGAATATTGCAGCGTTCGCTAAGTACTTGTTCAATTGCTGTCGTTGAAGTATGAATTGTTTCATTCAACAATGTTTGTGCATTATGACTGGCAGTTGCAAAGGCTTCTACAGTATGAGCTGTCTGCTCAGACAGAACAGAAAGGACTTTTTCACTAGTATCATAAACCGTTTGTTTAACGTTTGATACAATGCGATTACCAGACTCCGAGAGAATATTTTCTGCTTGTACTGCAACATTTGTAACAGATGAAAGTATCTGTTCACTCGTAGAGGAAAGAATATCAGAGGCTTTTATAATCTTATTATGCAAGTTGTTTGTAACCGTATTAACGGAATCCTCTAATGTGATGCGCATATTGTCAACACTTGTTTCTAGCGCTTGTTGAATTATCTGGCTTTGCTCATTATTAAGCATGATAGATGTCTTTAATGTGTCAGAACGTTCTTCAAGAGCAGATGTTTGCATTTCGATGGTTTCACATACTTGGCCAAGTTTTTTGGACAATGTTTCCTCTAGCGTAGTTGCACGTTCAAAAATCTTGTGTGCACGATTTTCTAGATTTGCATCGAACGATTCCATATGTGTTTCAAGGGCTTCAAAGAATGTACCACTAGATTGAGAGAGTGTATTCTGTAAAGTTTCGGTATGATTTTCGAGATTTTTGATATGACCTTGAACAGTTTCAGTAATATTCTTGTTATTGGCAACAATTGCATTTTCAACTAAATCTATCTGTTGCTTTAATGCAACATCAACACGTATATCGCTTTTTGCGATAAGATTATGTATTGTTTCCATCCGTTTTTCGAGTGTACGTGCCTGATCTGCAAGAACTTCATTAAGAGAAAAACTGTTAATAGCCAAGGAGTCACGTAAAGCATCCGCGCGTATATCAATATTTCTAGCTTGTGCTTCTAAAGCATCTTTCGTTGTATTGCAGCTTTGCGTAATAACTTCTTGTAGCTTCTCTGTGCACTGAGCTATACTTCCCAGATGAGTTTCAGCATGTTGATCAATAATTTGAACATTATTAACCAGAACCTTTTCAATACTTGAAGCATTTTCGGCTAAAATATCAATCTGATTTTTCAATGTCTCAGCAATTTTATTCTTTTCGCTGTCGAGCATATTTGCCATCATGTCTCTTTGATCAGAGAGTTGTAATTTGAAATCCTGCGAGCGTTCCCGTATGATGTCAACAATTGCATTATCAACATTTTTAATTTCTTCTCTCAGCGTTTCTTTGCTTTTGTCGATCGCAGAAAGAATATTGTCATGTCCGCTTGTGAAAGCGTTGGTAATATCTGTTGTTCTTTCTTTGAGACTTGCATTAATTTGTAAGGCGTGTGATTCTAAGAAATCACCAAGCTTTTCAGCATTATCTTCTAGAGTTTGAGTGCGAGCGATGAAGGATTCAATTATAGAATCGCTGTGTTCTTTGAGAGAAAGATCAACAGTTGCTAAACGATTTTCAAAGGCTTCAATTGCTTCTGAAGTTACGTTATCAAATTTAGAAGAAAGTTTATATGCCTGCTCATCGAGCTGCATGATTTTCTCATCAAAATTCTGCAAAGATTGATTATTACGATCAACAATGACTTCATCTAATGTTTTAAACTTCTCATCAATACTGTGCAGAGTCTGATCTGTTGCGGCTTGTATATGTGTTGCAATTTTAGCGATATGCATTTCAGCTTTAGAAGCTGCTTCATTAAAGGTTTTCTCTATTTGTTTTTCATTATTATCAAAACGTTCTGAGAAACCATCAAAGTTTTTCCCTAATTCATGGAAGAACTCTGTATTTTTTTGCTGAATCTGTGTTGTGGTTTCATTAAATTTTTCAGCAAGCTGATTTGTTACGCCGTCGCCTGCACAGGAAAGTTTTGCAACAAGATCTTCTCCTTGTTTTTGTAAAGTCTGAGAAAGCGTTTGCGCAAGCTTTTCAACATTGGTTACAATTTTAGAGGTAACCAAGCCAAATTCATCACTCAGTTGTTCCTGTGTTCCTTTAATTGTTGACTGTACACGATCAGCATGATTCAAAATGGCTATGCGTTCATTGCTCAACTCTTTGATTAATGTATGAATGCGCGATTCGTTTTCAGCATAGGCTTGTTCTAGATTATGAACTTCACCTTGTATAATAGCTTCAAGCTCGACAGCACGTCCAA
This sequence comes from Bartonella jaculi, assembly GCF_039543045.1. NCBI lineage: Bacteria > Pseudomonadati > Pseudomonadota > Alphaproteobacteria > Hyphomicrobiales > Bartonellaceae > Bartonella > Bartonella jaculi. The sequence goes on along the minus strand of NZ_BAABIZ010000003.1, from coordinate 24,029 downwards.
GGGTACGTTCAATCCCTTCATTCATTGCTGCTACTTCTTCACGAATGGTTTGTCCTATAGCAACAGCTTGTTTTTCAGATATATGTGGTTCACTGAGACGCTGTGCAGCATTGGTCATAAGAACGGCAATATTGTGCAATTCGTTTGAACGTTTTGTTAATTGAGCAAATCCCCAGGACATCAGTATAGGAATTGTTGTTCCCGCTGCTACAGCTAGTCCAGTTGGAGATGTAAAAAAAGTAGTAATATTCGATAAAGAACCAAGCCCAGCAGGAGCTAGTTTATGAGCAATAAAAGCACCTCCTGCTGCCCATAGAGCACTAAGCGCTGTTGTACACAAATAGATTCGAGATATAGAGTTGGGCTTTGATGTTTCAAAATTTAAATGTGTTGTTAGATCATCATTAGCAGGGAGAGGTTGTGCAGACAACAATGTCTTGTGTACAGTTCCTCCCGAAAGTTCACGTGTGGGCTTAGGAGCAAAAAGCTGTTCAACAACGGATTCATCAACAACAGTATTATCATGAATATCCGAAGCAAGAATCGAAGTGCCATTTTCAGCAAAAATTTCTTCTTCTGCTGCTGCAATCTTTTGAATCAAATCATCTACATTCACAACATTTTCGGAATTATTGGATGATATTGTTTCAATTCCGGCATCATCAAAATTAAAATTCATAGCTTTTGTGAGAGCTTCTTCAACTTCAACTTCAAATGTTTGTAATTTGGTTCTGCGCGCCATACTCTCCTCATACTCTTACAGATGGAAAAGGGATACGTCCTCTTCCAGATAATTTCAGTATACTAGCCGTTAATTATTTAGAAAGGAATATGTTTGGAGTAAAATTTTAAAAACTTATCAAGATAAAGTTAATGCGGCTTCTTTACCGTGTTTAAAAGCTCTATAAACAAAAGTTAAAACAAATAGTTAGATGATTTTTACATAATAAAAATACTGTTTACAACTCTCATTTATAGATAGGATTATGAGATTGCTGTCTTCGAAATAAAAGCAATTTGATGACAGTTATGCACAATGTTTTAAAAAGATCTATGGTGTGCAGGGGCGTTTATGTATATGTAGCGTTTCATATTCTTTTTCTTTTATCGATGACAAACTGATGAATGATGTCATTTACCATACCTAAATTTTGAATGAGAGAAATTGGCTATTACACTTCCTTAAAAAGGCATGTGGTTTGAAATATATCCTATCTGCAATTGGGGAAGGCAATAAATATATTGGGCACAAAGTAAAAGGGGGCAATTAAAAGTAATTGACAAAAAGTAAAGATACGGAAATTTCCATATTTTATAATCGGTTTTCACGGGGTATGATGCTCATTGTTTTGATAGAGATTTTTTCTTTATATTTAAGTTGTCTTCCGCTAAATTTTAAAGCTTCTACGTTGACAATTTGATATTTTTCAGTCGATATGCATGCACGAATATTTTATGCAATTCGAAATGAAGGTGTAAGAATAATGGCAGAACGATCACAACACCTGCAAGATGTATTTTTAAATACGGTGCGCAAGCAAAAGATTTCTCTTACAATTTTTCTTGTAAATGGCGTTAAACTCACGGGTATCGTAACCTCATTTGACAATTTTTGTGTCCTTTTACGTCGTGATGGACATGCACAATTGGTTTATAAGCATGCTATTTCTACAATTATGCCGGGACAGCCTGTACAGATGTTTGAAGGTGAAAGCTCTGAATAAACTAGCTACTTTACTATAGATCTCTTATCCCATTTAAAAGTACTTAAGACTAATATGATCAATGAAAATGAGAGATTTGGAGGTTTTTTTTCACAGGTTGGAGAGCAGGTGCGCGCACTTGTTTTGGTCCCCATTTTTCAAGAAAACAAAAGTGAGAGTGCTTCATGTGAGTGTTCAGTGTCTTCTAGGATCAAAGAGGCATTGGGCTTGGCGCGCGCTATAAAGTTGGAAGTTGTTTATCATGAAATTGTTAATATTGCTACACCCCGTCCGGCAACTTTGTTTGGAAAAGGCAAGGTGGATGCACTTGCCCATTACATAAGTGAATATCATGTTGAGCTTGCAATTATAGATCATTTTTTAACACCAGTGCAGCAGCGTAATTTAGAAAAATTATGGAATTGCAAAGTTATCGACAGAACGGCTTTGATTCTTGAAATTTTTGGAGATCGTGCACGAACGAAGGAAGGGGTTTTGCAAGTCGAGTTGGCGCATTTATCCTATCAGAAAAGTAGACTTGTACGTAGCTGGACGCACTTGGAAAGGCAACGTGGTGGCCGTGGTTTTTTAGGTGGACCTGGTGAAACTCAGATTGAAGCGGATCGGCGTCTTTTGCAAGAAAAAATTATTCGTATTCGTCGCGAATTGGAAACAGTTGTTAAGACACGTGCTCTTCATAGAGCAAAAAGAAAAAAAGCATCCCATCCTGTTGTCGCTTTGGTGGGGTATACCAATACGGGAAAATCAACTCTTTTTAACCGTTTGAGTGGTGCAGATGTCTTAGCAAAGGATATGTTGTTTGCAACGCTTGATCCAACTTTGCGCAAAGTTGTTCTTCCTCATGGGAAAACTATTCTTTTATCTGATACTGTGGGTTTTATCTCTAACTTACCAACAAATTTGATTGCGGCTTTTAGAGCAACCCTTGAAGAAGTGGTTGAAGCTGATCTTATTCTTCATGTGAGAGATATATCAGATCTTGATCATCGTGCACATGCCCAAGATGTTTTAGAAGTGCTTTCAAACCTTGGTATCAATATTGGTGATACAGAGCATATCATAGAAGTGTGGAATAAGATTGATATATTGGATGAGCATGCAATGCGTGTTTTGCAAACAAGCGCAAAAACACAGTTAAATCCTGCAGTAATGGTATCAGCACTCATGAGCGATGGGCTAGATCACTTATTAGAAACAATTGAAAAGCGAATTTTGGGAGAAATGCAAAGCATTGAATGTCTTTTAAGACCTCATGAAATGTCGCTTATCGATTGGTTTTATGCAAATTCTGGTGAAATCATGCAGGAAGGGCATGATGATGGTTCTGTTACCATTAGAGCAGTGCTTACTGCGGAAGCAAAAAAACGATTAGATCATATCAAACAAAATATGAATTAAAGTTTCTTTTGATTTATTGCTAAACATTTTTTCTTAAAGTTTAGGTTTTTCTTCTCTCACAATAAATAACGTCAAGTTAAGAGGATAGTTACTACTTTCTCTTAAATAAAAAATATGAATTAGTTTATTGATTGAAATAAAGATGAATTTTAAGTGCGATAGGAAACTGTTGATACACATAGTAATGCGAAACGTTTTGATCGTTTTGTTGTTAGCAATGCTCTGTACATTTTTGTGCTGCTTGTATTACTTTTTTCAGCCTCGAGTCTATCAAGCAACCTTAACATTTTCATTATCTGATTCTGTGGGAAAGCCTTTGCCAATCGATAAACAGAATAATGTTGTTGCTTTTTTATTTTCACAGCCCTTTATTTTAAATGATTCAAGCTTACAGAATTTTTCTTTAGATGCTTCTTACAAAAAAGATTTTCGTGAAAGTATTCGTCTATCCCGCGATGGTGATTTCATCAATCTCACTTTTGAAGCAAAAACACTTGAAGCTGCTCAAAAGGGATTGGAAAATTGGTTTTCGGCATTTTCAGAAGTCATTATAAAACAGAATCAAAAATTATCGTTAGCAGAGCAGAAAACAGATCAACAATATGATAATGCTACGGTGCTCAATATGGTGCAGGGATTTCGCTCATCTGTCGATTCTTTTATTCACCATGGTGTAAAACAAACAGAGTTTAATGATCTTTCTGTGCAATTAACAAAAGCAACTTTAAGGCGTCTTCGTTTAACGAGTTTGAATTCAACTATTAAGGAGATGCGCACGAATGGAAAACCTTTACTGTCTTTATCGTTTATTGCAAACAATTCAACGATTGTTGCCTTAGAATCCAAGCGTAATCTTTTGGAGACGCAAAGAGCACATATGGTTGCACAATTAGGTTGGACACACCCTCAAATTAAGGCAATGACTGCGGAATTAGAAGTACTTTCTCATCAATTAGAAAATAAAATTTTGCAGATCGCTCATCAACTTCATTCAGATGAAGTTATTGCAAGGGACTTTGAAGAACAGCTAAAAAAAAGAATTGGCCTTTTTGTAACAGATCAAGCTCAATCTTTGAATCAAATGTTTAATGAGCTAGAAAATAAAATAAGAGCAGTAGTAGATGCGCAAAATACAGAGATGCGCAAGGATGCGCCTTTCTTGCAAGAGACAAAGATTCATGTGGTTGTGCCAACAACATTAGTGCCAATTCCTTTTATAGATCGGTATGGAAAAAATATTATTGTTAGTGTATTTGCAAGCTTAGTCACTCTTTTGGGAGGACTTTTGTTGTTTCATCAATGCTCTAGAATAAAAAAAGACAAAGCGGAAGAAAATACTTTAAAAAATGATGAGAGCATTTTAGTATCGAAGGGCATAAAAAATTTTGAGGCTTGTATTACAATAGACAAATTATCTGAGTTATTGAAAGAACGGGTTTCAACAGTTGTTTCAATAATTGGGCCAGAAGCTGCTCGCACGGCAGCAAAGCTCTCTCTTCATCTTATAAAAGAGCACAAAACAGTTCTGTTAGTGGATATTTCTGGTCAACAAATAGAGAAAATAATTGGCCCACATCGGGGCTTGACCGATATTTTAACGGGGAATGCCCAATTACAGGATGTTATTTATCGTGATTATGACACGGAGGTTGATATTCTTCCGCAAGGGTTAACAAGTGCTGTTTGTGCACAAGAATTTTCAAACGATATTCCTCATATATTACAAGAATTTAAAAAAGATTACGATTTTATCATTTTAGAAATGGCGAGTGAACCTAAATATGGATTTAAGCAATTTGCAGAACTCACAGATTATTACATTTGTAGCATTGTTCTTAACAAACAGGATTGGATGATGCAAATGGTGAGCAAGTTTCCGAAGGCTGTTTACCGCGTGGTTGAATCATAATAAATGTCGTAAAATAAGAATATTCATCATGTGTTATAGTGATATACTTTTTTTGTGCTAAAGTTGCAGTATATACTAAAATAACTAAGATTGAATGTTTAAATTTTGCAATAAATTGTGATTGGAGAGAGCTGTGGGGAAATCAGAGATGGCAGTGAAGGATAAGAGTGTTTTAACATCATTGCAAAAGAAAAATCGAAAACAAATTCAAGTGTGGCTTTATTCTATTTTATTGCTTTGTTTGGCAATTGTTTTAGTGGGGGGAGCTACCCGCTTAACGGGGGCAGGATTATCAATAACTGAATGGAAACCAATTCACGGTGTCATTCCGCCGATTGGGGTGGAGCAATGGCAGGAAGAATTTTCGAAATATCAACAGATAGCGCAATATAAGCTGCTTAATCCTGATATGACATTAAGTGCGTTTAAAGTGATTTTTTGGTGGGAATGGGCGCATCGCGTTCTTGGACGTCTTGTTGGGCTTGTGGCTTTGTTGGGATTAATTTGGTTTTGGGCTACCAAACGTATTGAAAAAAATATTTTGCTTCAGCTTACTATTGTGCCAATTCTTATCGCTGTTCAAGGGGCTATTGGTTGGTGGATGGTGGCTTCAGGTATTGGTCAAAGTAATCTGACAAGCGTAAGCCAATATCGTTTGGCATTTCATCTTATAACAGCATGTTTTGTGATTATTTTTGTCACTTATTTATCGCGAGGACTTACAGAATATTCAGAAAAACCAGCAAATCAAAGAATTCAAAATTTTGCAGGTTGGCTTATTGTTCTTATTTTGCTTGAAATTTATTTTGGTGCTTTGGTTGCAGGGCTCCATGCGGGTAAAGTGTATAATACATGGCCGCTCATGGATGGTCAAATCATACCGGATGGATTGTTACAGCATAATCCCATTTGGCTTAATTTATTTGAAAATCCCTTGACCGTTCAGTTTGTTCACCGCTTTTTTGCTTATCTTTTATTTATTACAGCGGTTATTCATGCTTTGTATGTACACAAGAACGATCCACACTCAACCCATGCTCGTCGTGCATTTTTTATATGTGGGATGATCGTTGTTCAGGCACTGTTGGGTGTTCTTACGTTATTACATGAAGTTCCTATAAGTTTGGGGCTCATTCATCAAACTGTTGCGTTAGCAGTATTGTGTTTTTCGGTTGCGCATTGGCGAGCAACAAAAGGAGCGTATGGTGCTGTTGAATAAAATTTTGCACCCAAGGAAATGTTAGAATCCTGAAAGCATTAAGTCGAGATTTTGAACAGCAGCTGCGGATGCTCCTTTTCCTAAATTATCTAATATGGCACAGAGATTGAAAATACCTTCGCGCTCATTACCAAAGACAAACAGTTTCATACCATCTTTATGCGCTAAGCATTCTGGATTGAGTTTGGTAAGTGCATCAGTCTCTTCTTGTGAGGCAACAGATATGATACTTTGTCCATCGTAATGATTTTCAAGGATTTCGCGCAAATCAGAACAGTTCGCTGATTTTGTAAATAAGTGACGATGCAGTGGAAGATTTACAATCATTCCTTGAGGAAAGCGACCAACACTTGGTACAAAAATGGGTGTTTGGTTGATCTGTCCATAGGTTTTAATTTCTGGCACATGTTTATGTTGAAGATTAAGACCATAAATAAAATAATTTTTCGGAACATCATTGTGTTGAGGTGGGTTTTCCATTTCTGCAATCAATTGTTTACCACCGCCAGTATAACCTGATATTGCGTTGATTGAGATTGGATAATAAGCATCTAGCAAACCCGCTTCACGGAGTGGCCGAATCAAACTAATTGCGCCGGTAGGATAACATCCGGGGTTTGTTACGTAACGCGCTTCTTGGATGCGTTTCTTTTGTCCCGCAGTCATTTCAGGAAAACCATAGACCCAGTTTGGTGCAATACGGTGCGCTGTTGAGCTATCCATAATTCTGATTTTTTTATTATTTTTAAGCGCCTTAACTGTTTTACATGCGGCATCATCTGGAAGACACAAAATAGCAATATCACTTTGATGAAGATAGTCTAGTCGAATATCAATATTATGCCGATCTGTATGAGCAAGAGAGAGTACTTTCAAATCTGAACGCTCTGCTAGTCGTTTTTGTATTTGTAGACCGGTTGTTCCATGTTCACCATCAATAAAGACTTTTATTGCCATTCTATCTACCTTGAATCGATTTTTTGCTGCTATATTGAGCTCATTTATATGGTAAATTAGCTTAAATTACTGTGCGCTTAAATGATAGGCCTTAAATTATTGAATTTCTTGAGATGATAAATCGTTTTACTTATAAAAATGCTCCTAAAAAATTCAAAATTAAGAGCGTGTGAAGAAAAATTTTTAATACCCACTTTACCCAACTTATTCTTGTGAAAATAAAAATTTGTTTTTTGTATGGGAAAAGAACAAGACAAATATTTGTTCTATTTTTAAATGAAAATGTTTTAAAATATTTGGTCTGCACAGCTTGCTGTGTTATCGTTCCTTACTTTATTTTTTTTAATGTTAGGAACGTGTTTTATGACCCAGCAAGTAAGTGACACAGAAAAGCGCTTTTTTAATGATAATTTACAAACCGTTGATGTTGCAATCTTTGATGCAATTAGGGAAGAGTTTGATCGTCAACAACATGAAATCGAGCTGATCGCGTCAGAGAATATTGTTTCAAGAGCAGTTCTTGAGGCGCAAGGATCGATTTTAACCAATAAATATGCAGAAGGTTATCCAGGAAAGCGCTACTACGGGGGATGTCAATTTGTTGATGTCGTTGAAGACTTAGCAATTGAACGAGCAAAACAGCTTTTTGGTGCTGCTTTTGCAAATGTTCAGGCTCATTCTGGTAGCCAAATGAATCAAGCTGTGTTTTTAGCTTTACTCCAGCCTGGTGATACATTTATGGGACTGGATTTAAACGCTGGTGGTCATCTTACCCACGGTTCATCCGTCAATATGTCAGGAAAATGGTTTAATGTTGTTTCCTATGGTGTACGTCAAGAGGATCAGATTATTGATATGGAGGAGGTTGAACGTCTTGCAAAGGAACATAAGCCCAAACTTATTATAGCAGGTGGCTCGTCTTATTCTCGTTTATGGGATTGGAAACGGTTTCGTGAAATTGCAGATGAGATCGGTGCTTATTTCCTCGTTGATATGTCTCATATTGCTGGTTTAGTTGCTGGTGGTGTTCATCCTTCACCTGTACCGCATGCGCATATTGTAACGACGACAACGCATAAATCATTGCGGGGACCTCGTGGTGGTTTGATATTGACAAATGATGAAATTTTAGCAAGGAAAATTAACTCGGCGATTTTCCCTGGTCTTCAAGGTGGTCCTTTAATGCATGTGATTGCAGCTAAGGCTGTTGCTTTTGGAGAGGCTTTACAACCTGCTTTCAAAAATTATAGCGCCAATGTCGTTGCTAATGCGAAAACCTTAGCAAAAACATTGCAGAGTAATGGTTTTAATATTGTTTCTGGTGGTACAGACAATCATTTATTGTTGGTTGATTTGCGTTCCAAAAATGTGACAGGAAAACATGCGGAATTGGCTTTAGGGCGTGCTCATATTACCTGTAATAAAAATGGTATTCCTTTTGATTCTGAAACACCGTCTATAACATCAGGAATTCGTTTGGGGTCTCCTGCTGCAACGACACGTGGTTTTGCAGAAAGTGAGTTTATTCAAGTTGCTCATATGATTTCAGAAGTTCTTGATGGTCTTAGTGCGGCAAAAAGCGATGAAGACAATAATGCCGTTGAAATGGCTGTTAAGAAAAAGGTGAAAGATATAACAAATAAATTTCCTCTTTACTCTTATCTTAGCAGTTGTTAGGGATAGGAAAAAGATGCGTTGTCCTTACTGCCAATACGAGGATACACAGGTGAAGGATTCACGTCCTGCTGAGGAGGGGGCGGTCATTCGTCGTCGGCGTGTGTGTTCTGTTTGCGGTGGTCGTTTTACGACTTTTGAACGTGTTCAGTTGCGTGAACTCTTGGTTTTCAAAAAAAGTGGTCGATGTGAGCCATTTGATCGTGATAAGTTGATGCGATCGGTTGATATAGCAGTGCGTAAACGCAATATTGATCCTGATCGTATTGAACGAGCAATTTCTGGCATTGTACGTCAACTCGAGAGCTTAGGGGAGCCAGAGATTGCTTCAGAAAAAATTGGGCAGCTTGTGATGGAAGCATTGAAAAGCATTGATGATATTGCCTACATTCGATTTGCTTCCGTCTATCGAGATTTTCGTAATGCAAGCGATTTTCACGATGTTATAGACGAGTTATCAAAGAGTGTAACGGATACAGAATCTTGTTTTGATGAATAAAAAAGTGCAAGATGAGCGGTTTATGGCTGCAGCTATCCGTTTGGCAGAGCGTCATGTTGGTCTTACTGGTGAAAACCCTTCGGTTGGCACGATAATTGTGCGAAATGATGCCAGTACAGGAACATCCATTGTTGGTTATGGTGTGACAGCCATTCACGGGAGGCCCCATGCTGAGGTTCAAGCTTTACGCATGGCCGGCCCCTTGGCTCGTGGTGCTACGGCCTATGTTACTTTAGAGCCTTGTTCGCATTATGGTAAAACTTCGCCGTGTGTAAATGCACTCATCAATTCGGGTATTTCACGCGTTGTTATTGCTCTTACTGATCTAGATAAGCGGGTTGATGGCCGTGGTATTGCCCTTTTGCGTGCAGCTGGTATTGAGGTGGTTGAGGGGGTTTTGGCTGAAGAGGCTTTTGAAGCGTTATGCACGCATTGGTGTATAAGGAAGCTGCAACGCTGTGCGGTCACTTTAAAAATGGCAATTTCTGCTGATAATGGTGTGGGGAAAAAGGGGCATGGTGGAATAAAAATTAGTGGAATGATTTCTCACACCCATACGCATATTCTCCGTGCCCAAAATAATGCTATTATGGTTGGTATTGGCACTATATTGGCAGATAATCCGCAATTGAATTGTCGCTTACCAGGGCTGGAGATGCGTTCGCCTACACGCATTATTTTGGATACAGATTTATCTATCCCACTTGATGCAAATGTTGTTCAAACGGCAACAACAGTTCCTACTTGGATTATTTGTGCTGCAAATCTTTCAAAGAAAAGCAAAAAAAGTGCGCTGGAACAGTGTGGTGTGTCTGTGTATTCGGTAGAAATGAGCAATGGTTACATGCAGCCACTTGCTATTTTACAGCTGCTTTATCAACATGGAATCAATAGCGTTTTACTTGAAGGAGGCGCAAAAACAGGGGAAAAGTTTTTAAACGCTGGTTGTGTCGACCGTCTGATCTGTTTTTATGCGCCAGTTATTTTAGGTGAAGGTCGTATTGAAGCCCCTCATTTTGGAAATTATCTTTCGCAATTTCACGAAGTTGAGGCAAGAATGTTTGGAAATGACCGTTTTTATAAATGGAGACGTAAGGCACTATGTTCACAGGAATTGTAACAGACATCGGTTGTGTTGAAGATGTACAATCTTTAAAACAAGGGGTGCGTTTAGGTATTTCTACGCACTATGACATGGAGAGTTTGGAAATTGGTGCATCGATTGCATGTTCAGGGATTTGTCTTACAATTGTTGAGCGGGGATCAAAACAAGGGACTACTCATTGGTTTGCTGTGGAAGCGTGGGAAGAAGCACTGCGTTTGACTAATCTTGCACAATGGACAAAAGGAACTTTTGTTAATTTGGAACGCTCGCTACGATTGGGTGATGAAATGGGTGGGCATTTGGTTTTTGGTCATATTGATGGTTTGGCTGAGATCATTGATAAGAAAAATGAAGGTGATGCTGTTCGTTTTTTCTTACAAGTTCCAACACGATTGATGCCCTTTATTGCAAACAAAGGGTCTATAGCACTTAATGGGACATCTTTAACCGTTAATTGTGTTGAGGATCGTATTTTTGATGTTCTTATTATTCGCCATACACTTGAAATGACGACTTGGGGACAAGCTAAAATTGGCGATCAAGTCAATTTAGAAATTGATCAACTTGCTCGTTATGCTGCTAAACTTTCAGGTTTTAAAATGAAAAATGAGTGAGCTGAAAGTTATTATAATTTTTAGAGTTTTGTGCTTTATAATCCTAAATTCTTTGGTTAATTTTTCTTGTGGGATCTCATTATGACAAAAGAGATATGTAAAAAATCGCATGTATTGATTGTTGAAGCGCGTTTTTATGATGAGATTTCTGATGCGCTTCTTACAGGTGCGGTGAATGCTTTGCAAAAAGCCGAAGCAAGCTATGATATTGTGACTGTTCCTGGAGCATTAGAAATACCAAGTGTAATAGCTTTTGCCGAAAGAAAGAATAAGATACTTTACGATGGTTATGTAGCACTTGGCTGTATTATTCGGGGTGAAACATATCATTTTGAAATTGTTGCGAATAATTCTTGTCGCGCATTGATGGATTTAACTGTTCATCAGCATTTAGCTATTGGAAATGGTATTTTGACTGTTGAAAATGAAAAACAAGCATGGGCACGTGCGAAGCAGGATGAAAAAAATAAGGGTGGTTTTGCTGCTGAAGCTGCTTTATGTATGATCGCTCTAAAAAAGAGATTTGGAGATAATTATTGAATATGGCTGATACAAAAGGCAAATATTCTTCGCGTGCAGCTAATAAACGCGGAGCGGCAAGACTTGCGGCAGTTCAAGCACTTTATCAAATGGATATAGTCGGTTCTGGAGTTATGGAAACAGCAGCTGAATATGAATCTTATCGTTTAGGAAAAAATATTGACGGAGACCAGTATCTTGATGCTGATTTTCAATGGTTTTTGGCTATTATCACTGGTGTTGTAAAAGATCAAAAACAGCTTGATCCTATGCTTCATCAACAACTTTCTGCAGAGTGGTCACTTTCACGTCTTGATTCTATACTGCGGGCAATTTTGCGTGCAGGTTTATGGGAGCTGATCAACCGCAAAGATGTGCCTATTGCTGTTATTATGAATGAATATGTTGATATAGCAAAGGCGTTTTTTGAAGGTGAAGAGCCAAAGCTCGTCAATGCAGTTCTTGATAGTATGGCGAAAAAAATTCGCTCTTAAAAATAATTTTACACTCCCAACAATATCGGAATTGATAACATCAGTTCCGATATTGTTGGGAGTGTATGTAGACTGTTAGAATTTAGTTATGAATTGGTAAATTCGCAGGGCCTTTAATAATCTGTATTAAGAAAGGTTGTTCTTTGGTTGCAGTTGGTGTGGTTTGAGTAATGAAGTCAAATATTTGTCCATCTTGTAGACCATAGTTAGCTATTTTAGTAACTTGATTGTTTTTATTGAAGTAAATGGCTAAAACTTTGCGATCGATAATTTTTGTTTTCATAAACTGCATCCCACGGTAGCGTGTTTGTGAAATGTAATAGAAGACCTCATTATCATATTTTGTTTTTAGTGAAGGAGTTCCTAAAGTTAGAATAATCTGCTCCTGACTTGATCCAATAGAAATAGAATCAAGGGCATTCTTATCGAGGATATAGCCCTCTTTATATATCTGGCTTGAACCTGAAGAAGCAAAAATACTACAACCCGAAATTGCTACCATGCTTGCAATTAACAGACCAATCAATAACTTACGTTTGATTAAGGCCACTCTGTGGGGCACCTGAAACAATGATATCTCCATTCTCTACTTAGACGTATGACAAGAAGGCAACCTCAAGTTTTTTCTCATTTTAGCTGAATCTGCCATAGCTTACATTGAGTTTCCCTGTTATAAACTGAATTATGCCATATAGAATTTCTTTAGAAAAGAAAAAAATGAATGAAATATACTTTGGCTAAATAAAAGCGCAGTATATTACATCCCTTCATATTCGGGAGTTACCGATGAGTATTCAAAATGTTTCTCAAATGACATTTGCTTTAGCTTATCCAATCTCAGTACGTTCATTACCTCCAAAAGGTATAAGGGTTCATATTTGTGCAGATCAGCGAGAGCGTGCACATTTAGCTAAGAACCATGATTTAGTTGAGGTAAAATTTTGTGAGGGGGAATTTCATATTTTACCGTGGAAAAAACGTGGAGTACGTGTAAAAGGTTTGTTGCGGGCGCGTATCATACAATTGTGTGTTGTCACATTGGAACCATTAGAAAATAAGCTTCATGAAAATATTGAGGTTGTTTTTGTTCCAGAAGACTCAAATTTGATGAAACCCAAAATATCAGAGGATACAGGTGAATTATTTTTAGATGCGGAAGGGCTAGATATACCAGAAGTGTTTCATGGAGATAAAATTGATATTGGTGCAGTCATGGAAGAATTTTTTGAGTTGTCCATTAATCGCTATCCGCGCAAAGAGGGGATAAATACGAGTATGGTTAAAAATTTAGAAGAAGCTGAGCAAAAATTATCACCATTTTCTGTCTTGAAAAGTTTGAAGTGATTGTAAAAAAAATAAAATATCTATTGTATAGTCTTATAAAAACGGTATTTTCCGCGAGGCTGTTTTGGCACGATATGCTTAACGGTCGTTCAGTAGCAAAAATTATAACATGAGTTCAAAAAATATAAATAAAGAGATGTGGGATATGCTAGCGTGATTAGAATTTCTGTGGATGTAATGGGTGGTGATTGTGGTCCCGAAGCAACTATTGCAGGAGCAGCAATTGTACAAAAACATTTGCCAAATATTTACTTTTTATTCTATGGGGTAGATGAGATTGTTCGGCCGGTTTTAAAAAAATACCCTTGTTTAGCTTCTGTATCGCGCTTTTATCCCACAGAAAGTTATACGCGTATGGATGAAAAACCAAGCCAAGCACTTCGCAATGGACGGGGCAAATCATCAATGTGGTATGCAATTGAAGCAGTAAAAAATGGTGAAGCTGATGCTTGCATTTCTGCTGGCAATACTGGTGCACTCATGGCAATGTCTTACTTTTGTTTAAAAATGATGGCAGAGGCTGAACGTCCTGGGATTGCAGGGATTTGGCCAACGCTTCGCAGTGAGAGTATTGTTTTGGATATTGGGGCAACGATTGGGGCATCTGCTAGCCAGTTGGTTGATTTGGCGGTTATGGGAGCGGGTATGTTTCGCGCTCTCTATCACACTGAAAGACCAAGTGTTGGACTTTTAAATGTGGGTGTTGAAGAGGTTAAAGGCCTTTATGCAATCAAAAAGGCCGGAATGATATTGCGTGAAGTGCAATTAGAAGGGCTAGAGTATAAGGGATTTGTTGAAGGCAATGATATTGGCAAGGGAATAGTAGATGTTGTTGTAACGGAGGGATTTTCTGGTAATATTGCTTTGAAAACCGCAGAGGGGACTGCGCGACAGATAGGGGAAATCTTAAACACTGCACTGCGCAGCTCTTTTCTCTCATCTCTTGGTTATTTTTTATCGCGGGGCGCTTTTCGTACACTGAAACACAAAATGGATCCTGATAGAGTGAATGGTGGTGTGCTTTTAGGTTTGAACGGTGTCGTCATAAAAAGTCATGGTAGTGCAAATGCTCACGGTTTCGCTTCCGCTATCCGTGTTGGTTATAAGATGGTTAATAATGGACTCTTGAAAAAAATAACTGCTGATTTACGGCGGTTTCATGAAAATAAAGAAACACTTTTTGATAAAGAAGATGAAGCCATGATGAATGAGGAAACCATATGATAAACGTTTGTAGTATAAGTGAGAAATCTCTGGAAAAGGTTAGGATTTAATGATTCGATCAGTTGTGTGTGGTGTAGGAAGTGCCTTGCCCAAAAAAAGCTTATCGAATGATGAGATTGCGCAGTTTGTTGAAACATCAGATTCGTGGATTGTTCAGCGTACAGGAATACGCCAACGTTACATTGCACATGAGGATGAAACAACGGTTTCTTTAGGAGTAGAAGCTGCACAAGCTGCGCTTATAAATGCTGGTCTAACAATAAAAGATATCGATTGTATTATTTTAGCAACCTCAACACCAAACCATACTTTTCCTGCTTCTGCTGTTGAAATTCAGCATGCTTTAGGAATGCGCCATGGATTTGCTTTTGATATTCAAGCGGTTTGCTCTGGTTTTATTTTTGCTTTAACAACAGGAGATACTTACTTACGCTGTGGAGCAGCCAAAAGAGTTTTGGTTATTGGATCTGATACATTCTCTCGAATTTTAGATTGGGAAGATCGTACGACATGTGTTTTGTTTGGTGATGGTGCGGGCGCTGTTGTTTTGGAAGCACAGGAAGTTAAGAGAGGTATTGATTTTAATTGTGGCATATTGTCTACAAAGTTACGCTCTAATGGTGCGTACAGGGATAAACTGTATGTCGATGGGGGACCTTCAACAACGCAAACGACGGGCCGTTTACGTATGGAAGGACGAGAAGTTTTTAAATATGCAGTTGGTATGATAACTGATGTGGTTGATGATTGTTTTGCAGCTGCAGGTATAGATTCTTCACAATTAGATTGGTTTGTGCCTCATCAGGCTAACAAACGTATTATTGAAGCATCAGCTAAAAAACTGGGAATTGCTATAGATAAAGTTGTGATTACCGTTGATCAACACGGTAATACGTCTGCAGCATCGGTGCCATTGGCGTTAACGACGGCTGTTCATGATGGGAGAATTAAAAAAGGAGATCTCGTCATGTTAGAAGCTATGGGAGGTGGATTTACATGGGGAGCAATTCTTATTCGTTGGTAGATTATAGTCGCTTGACCATATTTGAATAAAACGTATAAATCATTTTGTAATTTTTAATATTTGAATAGGTGGTTATAATGACAAGTAAAACCGTAACGCGTGCAGATTTAGCGAGCGTAGTTTGCAGAAAAGTAGGCTTGTCACATACTGAATCGGCAGCTTTGGTTGAATTGGTTTTAGATGAAATTTGCAATTCACTTGTAAGAGGTGAAGCAGTTAAACTTTCTTCTTTTGCAACTTTTCAAGTTCGCAATAAAAGTGAACGTGTTGGGCGTAATCCAAAAACCGGTGTTGAAGCGCCTATCTTGCCACGACGTGTCGTGACATTTAAGGCTGCAAACGTACTTAAACAAAGAGTTTTGGATTCGCATCGTGCAAGAAAAAAATAATATCCTCTGAATAAACGCTGTTACAATGTCTGGTATTTGTTTAAAAAAATTGTATAAATAAATCCTGCATGCTGTTTTAAGGAAAAAGCTTTTTAATTTGAAAAGAATCAAGTGTGGTCCTCTTTTTGACCGATCTTGTTGAGAGATTGAAATTTTATGAGTCGTTATAGAATCACTTGTAGTGTTTTAGATAGGGTGTTGCAGAATGGATAAGAGCTCTGATGCTTTTCGCACAATTAGCGAAGTAGCCGAGTTACTGGAGCTTCCGCAACATGTCTTAAGATTCTGGGAAACACGTTTTAGGCAAATTAAACCAATGAAGCGTGGGGGGGGAAGGCGCTATTATCGTCCAGTTGATGTTGATTTACTCAGTGGTATTAAGCAGTTATTGTATGATCAGGGGTATACAATAAAAGGTGTGCAGCGCCTTTTGAAAGAGAACGGTGTTGCTTTTGTTACTGCATTTGGTAATGGCGATCTTGATGCTATGAATGTTGTCATAGAAAAGAAATATGCAGGACAAACTTCTGAATCAGCAAGTAATAAGCCTAAAAAATCTTCTTTTGGGCTTTTGAGTTTCATGAGGAATGAGGGGGAAGCATCTGTTGGTTCGGTGAATATTCATAAAGACAAAACTGATAAAGCATTGTTGCAAGAAACCTTGTTTGAACTCATTGAATGTAAACGTGTACTTGACAGAGCACGGTAATAATGCCTCTCCCCATTTTATAGGGTCATTTATTTTTTACACACTTTTAAGCATTTATTAAACGGCGCAAATCTGGAGGTGTTGCTTCATCCTTGAGTTGTTTAATTGCTTCTTCTACGGATAAAAGAACTTGATCTGTGCTTCCTAAGCGGCGCATGTTCACGCTATTTATCTCGGATTCACGTCTACCACATACCAAAATTACGGGAATTTTTTGTAAAGAATGTTCACGTATTTTATAGTTAATTTTTTCATTGCGAAGATCCGAAGTTACGGAAAGTCCAACAGCTTTAAGCTGTGCCGTTATTCTTTTTGCATATTCATTTGCTTCGGATGTAATTGTTGCTACAACGACTTGTTCAGGCGCAAGCCAAAGTGGCATATGTCCAGCAAAATTTTCGATCAATATACCAAGAAAGCGCTCCATTGATCCAAAAATGGCACGATGAATCATAACGGGCTGTCGTTTTTCTGAATCTTTATCAATATAAAATGCATCAAAACGTTCAGGTAGGTTAAAATCTACTTGTGTTGTTCCGCATTGCCATTCGCGACCAATAGCATCTTTCAATGTATATTCAAATTTAGGTCCATAAAATGCACCTTCACCGGGAAGGATACTTGTTTTGATTTGGCCTGCGGATTTTGTCTCAATGATTTCAAGAACAGATTGCATGATATTTTCTGCATGATCCCATAATGCATCAGATCCAACCCGTTTTTCTGGGCGTGTTGAAAGCTTAAGACTAATTTCCTTAAAACCAAAATCAGCATAAGTTGATAAAATCAGATCATTAATACTGAGGCATTCATCGGCCAACTGCTCATCTGTACAAAAAATATGTGCATCATCTTGTGTAAAGCACCGCACACGCATAAGACCATGTAAGGAACCTGAAGGCTCATAGCGATGGATAAGACCAAATTCAGCAAGTCTCATAGGCAAATCCCGATAGGATTTTAAACCATGTTTAAAAATCTGCACATGACCAGGGCAATTCATTGGTTTAAGAGCGTAAACACATTTATCATCCCAATCCTCAGCTGCTGGAATTGCTTTGAACATATTCTCTTTATACCATCCCCAATGACCAGATAATTCCCAAAGTGATTTGTCGAGAACCAGTGGCGCATTCACTTCAGCATATTGATGATCATCGAGGCGTCTACGCATATAGGTGATTAAATTTTGGAACAGTTTCCAACCTTTTTTGTGCCAAAAAATCATTCCTGGGCTTTCTTCTTGAAAATGAAATAAGTCCATTTCACGACCCAAGCGCCGGTGATCGCGTTTTTCAGCTTCTTCTAGCATGTGTAGATAAGCTTTTAAGTCATTTTCATTAGCAAATGCCGTGCCATAAATTCTCGTTAGCATTGGATTATTCGCATCGCCCCGCCAATAAGCTCCTGCAACTTTCATGAGTTTGAAAGCATTTCCAATTTGTCCAGTAGATTGCATGTGTGGGCCGCGGCAAAGATCAAACCAGTCACCTTGATAATAGACTTTTAAATCTTGATCTTCGGGGATACTATTAATAAGCTCAACTTTATAAAGCTCGTTTTTTTGAGAAAAAATTTCCTTTGCTTTTTTACGAGACCAAATTTCTTTTCTGAAAGGTTTATTACGTTGGATAATTTCACGCATTTTTTTTTCAATGAGAGTGAGATCACTCAATGTAAAAGGTTGTTCGCGTGCAAAATCATAATAAAAGCCATTTTCAATGACAGGGCCAATAGTTACTTGTGTTCCAGGAAAAAGTTCCTGTACCGCTTCTGCTAGGACGTGTGCACAATCATGGCGTATAAGTTCAAGGGCACGTGGGTCTTCGCGGGTGATGATTTCTATCTGACCAGACTCTCCTAATGGATCCGATAAATCTCGTGTGATACCATTAAGACTATAGGCAACTGCTTTTTTTGCAAGTGATTTAGAAATGGATGCCGCCAATTCTAAACCAGTCATTTCGTTGGGATAATCACGTTTAGAACCATCGGGAAAAGAAAGAGAAACAGAGCAAGACATAAAACACCCCTTTCATCCAATTCCGCGAACGATTGCGGATGGCTTCGTGAAAACTTAGCAATAATCAGTTAAGGTCAATAGGCTTGTTTTCTATCAACACACATAAAAAAAGAAAAGAACTATTTGTTATGTTTAGCAGAAATTTTCCAGTAGTGCCAAGGTTTATAAAAACAGTAAGCATTTCCAAGAGAGGTGGGAACGGGATCGAAGCCATGTGTTCCAAATGGACCACAACGCATGAGACGAAAAAGTCCCAACCACATGCCAGCCCACAGTCCATGACGTGCGATTGCTTCATAAATATACTCTGAACAGGTTGGTGCATGGCGACACTGATTTCCTATAAAACTAGAAAGTGTTAGTTGATAAAGACGTATCAATAAAATACCAAACAATCGTCCAGGTGTTTTTCGCCAATAACCTGTATAATTGCGCGTTTGTCTCTTTTTTTGTTTAAGGTGTGGTACAAGCATTTATTTTTCTTCAATTTGTTCAATACAATCTACAACGGCATCGAATATGAGCATCGTTGATGTATGGCGTGCTTTATAGTCTTTAATGGGCTGTAAGCAAGAAAATGCTTCAAATGGAGCTGGAGGAGGGGGACCATCTTCTGTCAGCATATGATAGATAATCTTACGTAACAATTTAAGGTTTTGCGTTGTTTGCCCGATGATATGATATGCTAAAAGTGAAGCGGCAGCTTGTCCTAGCACACATGCATGCACTTCATGAGCAAAATCTGTAACGATATGATTTGCTACTTTTAGATCTACAGTAACTGTTGAGCCACAGAGACGTGCATGTTTTTTTGATGTTGCATCCGGATTATTAATACGACCAACCTTGCTGATATGCGCAGCATATTCAAGTATTTTTTCGCTATAGATGTTATCAATCATGCACTATTGCCTGAAATTTCGAGAGCCGTGATTGTTTAAGCTTTTAATTGGATTATATAGAGATTATACAGGATAAAATAGATAGGTAGCAAACACTTTGTATAGGATAAATTTGGAGTTTTTAAATGCACAATGTTAAAGGAGATACTAAAAATCCATTTTTATCTGAAAGCGAGTGTCCTAGTTTTGAAGAAGTTGAAACGGCGATTCGTACATTGTTGTTATGGATGGGGGAAAATCCGAATCGAGAAGGGCTTTTAGAGACTCCTAAGCGTGTGGCTAAGGCATATCGCAATCTTTTTACAGGTTATAGCAAATCGGTTGAAGAGATTTTGGGCACAGTTTTTGAAGAGGTTTCAGGATATAACGAAGCAGTAATAGTAAAGGATCTCTCCTTTTATTCACATTGTGAACATCATATGATTCCAATTGTGGGTAAAGCGCATATCGCGTATCTTCCCGATACAAAGATTGTCGGTCTTTCAAAAATTGCACGTGTTGTAGATGTTTTTTCTCGTCGTTTACAGACACAAGAAGCTATGACAGCTCAAATAGCTGATGCTTTAGAAGTGCATCTAAAACCTCGCGGTGTTGCAGTATTAATTGAGGCTGAACACATGTGCATGGCCATGAGAGGAGTGCAAAAGCAAGGAGCTACAACGATTACAACAAGTTTTCATGGCTCTTATGAAAAGGATAAAGTTGCACAGACTAATTTTATGATGATGTGTAGACCATAGTAAAATCCATGTTCTCTAATTTTTATTGGGTTATCAGTAGTCTGAATAAAATAAATCATCGGAAAGTGAAAATGGGCTTGTACCTTTCTGTATGATTTGTTAAATCCGAAAAGACGTATATTTGACTTTACCACGTGCGGTCGTGGCGGAATTGGTAGACGCGCAGCGTTGAGGTCGCTGTGGGGCAACCCGTGGAAGTTCGAGTCTTCTCGACCGCACCATTTGTGTTATAAGTGGTTGTGCTACAGATGAACTAGGGGATAGTACGCATTAGAGCAGGATCTTGTAAGCATATTATTTGTTAGTGCATTCCTCGTAATATTTTCATTCCAAGTCCGTGGAGGTTTTCTCCTTATATTTGTAGATTTGAAATGTTGATTTTTTTAATGGGTTGGGGTGTCATTACAGTGGGAAATACAGTATTTTTAAAATGTTTAGTGCTCTTTATTTGCGTTTCTTTATTAACCGCATGCAGTGGGTCGCGCGCTGTGCTTTGGCATGGGGTGCATGCGACACCATCTATGATTGCAGTGCGAAAGGAAGTTGAAAGTAGACCGATTCCTCCGAAGTCCATCGTTCCAGTGTATGTTGCAACAAGTCGTATGAAGCAAAAAAACTATTCCCAGCCTTATGGGGCAGAGCGATCAAATAAAGTGTACTATAATCGCGTTGATGTAGGAATCCCCCAACAACATGTAAAGGGTGTTGTGGAGACAAACGCGTATACCCCTACACATGATAAATATTTCGCAGCAGTGGCATTGCAAAAATATGATAACAAGGAGCAGTTTCAGCGGCAATTGAATGCTGATTTAGAAAAAAAGCCAAAAGGAAAAAGAGAAATTTTCCTTTTTATTCATGGTTATAATAATAATTTTGCAGATGGTACATTTCGTACAGCTCAGTTTACATACGATTATTCTTTAAATGTTGTCTCTGTACACTATTCTTGGCCCTCTGCTGGGGAAGTTCCCCTTTATATTTATGATCGTGATAGTGCCAATTTTGCACGTGATGGACTGATGGAGCTCTTGACACTCATTAGCGAAACTAAAGCTGATCAAATTACCGTTATTGCGCACTCTATGGGAAATTTTGTCATAATGGAGGCATTTAGAACTCTAGCATTAAAAGGACAATATAAACCTATTCGTCGCATTACAAGTTTCTTGATGGCGGCGCCAGACATTGATGTCGATGTATTTGAGCGCCAACTTAATGATATTAAGCAATTACCTCAGCCAACAGCCATTTTGGTTTCTCGTGCGGATAAAGCTCTCGCTGTTTCGGGGCATCTTACGGGTGGACATCATCGTGTGGGAGATGGTTCAGATATTGAAATGTTGCGTAAAAATGGAATAACTGTTCTTGATTTCTCTCATGTTGATGGTGGAGCACACAATGTATTTGCCTCTTCGCCGACATTAATGGCTCTTGTTCGAGAAGGTTCTTTGGCTTCAACAATTATGCAGGGTACAGAATTATCACCTAGTCAAGCGCTTCTTGCTGATAGTAGCAGTGTTTTAGAGAAAACAACACACCTTATCCTTTATACACCTGTACGTCTTTTATCTCCAATAACTAGACGTAAATAGTAAAAGAGTAGGACTATATTCATCGAATATAAATAGATTCGAAACAATATTTTTTAGCACTTTCTTTAGAATGGCTTTGTAAAGTCAAAAATGAATAGTGGAATGAGTGTAAAAACCAAGGGCATTAGGTAAATTTATATGGTTGCACAAAAACGCTATGCCAATACGCCTACGTTAGTTGATTATTTATCTCATTCCGCAATTAAGTTGTTAGATATTCATGCTATGCTTTTGAAGGTGAGAGAAGACAATATGGGGGGAGAATCAAATTTATTGCATCAGATTGATTCCACAAAAAAACAGTTGGATGAGATAAGTCATGCTCTTATTTTAGAATACCGCAAGCGCCAAGAAAATGAGCGCTTTTTAAAACAAATTTTGCTATCAATTTCCGATCAGCTTTTCTCACTTAATAATGGTTTCAAAGAAACGGGGCGCCTTTTCTTTCAAGAGATTAGAATACTTCAATCTCAGATGCAGTGTTTTTACGAGAGTAGGGAGAGGCAACATTTATTGGATAACCAAGAATCTTTTTATTCTCCTTCAAAAATTGATGAAATCATTAAAAAGCTACAAAAAGCGCGAGAAAAGCTTATTATTGAAAGTCCACACCTCTTTGAAAAAGAATGTTAAGCTTAAAAACGAAAAATTTTTTGAATTAAAAACGTTGGTAAAAATATTTTCAGCTTAATAGAAAACAGTGTATTCAGAGAATATCAAGACATTGATTTATAGTAATAATTTATAGTCCCGCATATTGAATTAGATTCCTCTTCAATATTATAAAATTCTCTTATTTCAAACCTTCTTATAATAAATCAAAAAAATCATTTCTTTACATATTACAAGAGGAATTGGCTAAGAAAGGAGTAAATATGCCCCATCAACCTTCTGAATGCAAAAGCAGCCGTAACATTGGTAGCTGGCAAATATAATGATGGCAGGAACTTTCCACTATAGCACTTGTGACTAAGAGAAGCAGATATTTTTTAGAAGAGCTTTAGAGTAAAGTTTTCAAAGGCATTGAATCGTGAAATTGTTGGCATGTTCTCTAGAACTCTAAATACTCTTTCACAAAATGAGTTAAAAGCATTTAAATGTACATTAGAGATGATTAACGAAACAAAAAGAAAAGAAAACGCTACTGCTGTAGAGGCATGTTAAAAAATCCTATTCCCGCACCTTTATTCTAGCTCCCCTAACCCTTAGAAAAGATATGATAAATCAACAACTCATTTGTGACATAAAACGGAATGGTGCCCCCAGAGAGCGAATCAGGCTTTATCAACAAGATTCAAAGTATATAAATATGTGTAAGAGCGTATTGATATGTATAGTTTTTTATGTTCCAATAAAAAAATTAAGAATTAAAGAAAAAATCTCAAATCAAAAATTTAAGGTGGTCTAAAAGGTGGACCAAAAAAGGTGGACGGACAATATGTGCAAAGGTGAATCCCAAAAGGTGGACGAGAAGGTGAATTAAGTGAGGGCGATTCATAAGTTATCAGCAGCATTCGTAAAGGCATCTCCTCAAGGGAAATATTGTGATGGGGCAGGGCTGTGGTTAAATGTTCGAAAAGACAATACGCGCTCTTGGTTCTTTCGTTATACATACCACAACAAACGCCGTGAAATGGGGCTCGGTCCAGTCGCAAGACTTTCTTTAAAAGAAGCACGAGAACTTGTAAGATACTATAGTGATATTCTGAAAGAAGGCAATGATCCTATTGTCTTTCGAGAACAAACTATTTTAAAACAGCAAAGCAATATGTTTAAAGAAATTGCGCAGGCAGCTTTTGAAAGTAAAAAAGCTGAGTTAAAAAATGAAGGCAAAAATGGGCGTTGGTTTTCTCCACTAGAGTTGCACGTGATTCCACACATAGGTAATTTACCTATAGAAAAATTAACAGCCAATATCATTCGCAATGTTCTCGCGCCCCTTTGGCATGAAAAAGCAGATACGGCAA